>JALZMG010000312.1 GCA_030858325.1 Actinomycetota bacterium
CGCGCAGGGGCTTCGACCAGCAGGAGGTGCGCGACTTCCTCCGCATGGTCGCCGCAGAGCTGGCCCGTCTGCAAGAGCGCGAGCGCTTCCTCGAGCGGGAGCTGCGCGCCGCCCAGGGAACCGGCACAGCGACGAACCCGGTCATCGACGAGGACACCGCCACGCGCCTCTTGGGCGAGGAGGCGGCACGCATCCTGCAGACCGCGAGGGAGGGCAGCGCGCAGATCAAGGCCAAGGCCGAGGAGGGCGCGGCGCGCCTGCTGCGCGAGTCGACCGAGGAAGCGAACCGGTTGCGTGAGCAGGCCGAGATCGAAGGGTCGCGCCGGCGCAGGGACGCCGCCTCTGACGCCGAGGCCGAACTGGCGATGGCCAAGCAGCAGGGTCGCGAGATGGTCGAAGAGGCCCGCTCGTACCGTGAGCGCGTGCTCGGCGAGCTGGCCCGCCGCCGTGAGCTGGCCCGCCAGCAGATCGACCAGCTGATCCACGGCCGGGATCGGCTGCTGCAGGCGTTCGAGCGCGCCCGCCTCGTCGCCGTCGACGTCGTCGCCGAGCTGGCGCCCTTGAGCGAGCCAGACGAGTACGTCGATCTCACGCCGACGACGGGCCCAGTGCCGCTCACCGTGCCGGCGGCGCGTCTCGGTGATGCGTCGGCGATCGGGTCCACGCGCCTCCCAGGCGAGCTGGCCGACGACGAGCCGACGGAGCACCCATACGACGGCGCCGGCGACGAGATGCCTGATGACCCCTCGGCTCCAGCGGACGTAACGGCGGAATCGCTCGACCAGTCGAGCGACCCGGCCGACCCGGCCGACCCGGCTGGCCCGACCGCCGAGGCCGACGAGCCGGGCGCCGACGTCGTCGACTACCCGGCGCTCGCCGCCGTGCCCGAGCCGGAGACCGATCAGGTCGCGATCGCTGACGAGTCCGTGCTCGCGACGCCGACCCCGGTGATCGACACGACGTCCGCCGCCGAGCAGGCAGCCGGCGATCACGACGAGATCGACGACGACGAGGTGACGGCGAGTGACGTTGACGACCTCTTCGCCCGGCTGCGCGCGCAAGGCCCGCCGATCGCTGCCGACGAGGTCGAGGAGGAATCGGCGGAAGATGCTGATCCCGCAGTGCCGGTCGCCGTCGACGATGTCACCCCTCTGGGCGGCGTCGGCGCAGCACGTGGCGACGACTCCGCGGCAGATGCCGATTGCGATGCCGATGCCGACGGTGCACCGGTCGCCGAGACCAGGTTCAACGTTCGCGATGCGGCGTTGGTGCCGCTGATCGTGGCCAGCGCGCGCAAGCTCAAGCGCGTGCTGGCCGACGAGCAGAACGAGGTGCTCGACGCGTTGCGCCGCAAGGAGCCGGTCCGGCACATCGATGTGCTGCTGCCGTGGGAATCGGAGCAGTCGGGGCGCTACGGCGAAGCCATCAGTCGCGAGCTGGCCGCCGTCGCCCAGGCGGCGGCGGCCACGATGCCGGGCGAGGTGGCGCTCGACGTGGGTCCGACGGGCGTCTTGGCCCCGGCTCGCCAAGCGCTCGCCGATGGCCTCGTCGTGCCACTGCGCGAACGGCTCTCGCGCTGCGTGGAGGATGGCGACGGCGACAACGACGTCATCGTCAAGCGCGTGCGCGCCGTGTACAGGGAGTGGAAGACACAGCGCATTGACGAGCAACTCGACGACATCCTGCGCAGCGCGTACGCCCGCGCCGCCTACGAGGCAGTCGAGCCGGGAACGTCCGTGGCGTGGACGGTCGACCCGGACGGGCCGGCGTCCCCCGACTGCGAGGACAACTCGCTGGCCGGGCCGCTGATTGTCGGGGACGCCTTCCCCACCGGGCACAGTTGCCCGCCGGCGCACCCCGGCTGCCGCTGCCTGCTGGCGACCGTCGAGGGATAGCTTCACGCCCGTGCGGCGTGCTTCCGACCTCCCCGGCGGGACTCGAAGGGAACGCATCTCCGGCCGTGCGGTGCTCATCGCCATCGGCCTCCTGATCCTCATCGTCGTCGTCTTCGGGCGCGCCGTCGCCCGCTTCTACGTCGACTTTCTCTGGCACGACGGCCTCGGCCGCGCCGATGTCTTCTGGGGGGTGATCCGGGCCAAGGCGACACTGTTCGGCCTGTTCTTCCTCGCCTTCGCCGCGCTGGCCGGCGTCAACCTGTTCATCGCCGATCGCCTCGCGCCGACGCACTTCCCGGCCAACGTGCATCCGTACGTCGAGCGCTTCCACGAGGTCTTCGGACACCGCTTGCGGCTGGTCCGCTACGCCGTCGCCGCGCTGCTGGCACTGCTCGTCGCACTGCCGACGACGTCGCAGTGGCAGTCCTGGCTGCTGTTCCGCAACAGCCAGTCCTTCGACCGCGCCGATGCCCAGTTCGGGGCCGACGTCGGCTTCTACGTCTTCGAGCTGCCGTTCCTCAGCTTCGTCCTCGACTGGTTGTTCGTCGCCGTCGTGCTGGTGCTGCTCGTCACGTTGCTGGCGCACGTGCTCAACGGCGGTGTCGTGTTCGCCTCGCCCGTCCCCTCGGTGCGCCCGGCGACGAAGGGGCACATCGCCGTGCTGCTGGCGGTGCTCGCCGCGCTCAAGGCCGCCGACTACTGGGTCAGCCGGTACGAAACGACGAACGAGCGGCGGGGATTCGTGCAGGGGGCGACGTATGCGGTCGTCAACGCCCAGCTGCCGGCCTTGATGTTGCTCATGCTGATCGCTCTCGTGACGGCCGGGCTGTACCTGTCGACACTGCGTCGCGGATCCTGGCGGTTGCCGTTGATCGCGTCCGGGCTGTGGTTGGCACTGCTCGTCGCCGGCGGGTACATCTACCCGGCGCTCGTGCAGTCACTCGTGGTCAACCCGAACCAGCAGTCGCGCGAAGCCACGTTCATCGAACGCAACGTGATCGCCACGCGCGCGGCGATGGGGATCTCGCTCGAGCAGATCGAAGTCGAGCAGGTGGAGTTCGGCGCCATCGACATCGACGAGCTGGAGGCCGACCTGGAGCCGCTGCGCGACGTCCGCCTGCTCAATCCGTCCGAAATGCTCTCGCGCTTTCGCATCGATCGCGGCGAAGAGGCCGGTCTGACGATCGACGACCTGGACG
Source organism: Actinomycetota bacterium (assembly GCA_030858325.1). Taxonomy (GTDB): domain Bacteria; phylum Actinomycetota; class Acidimicrobiia; order Acidimicrobiales; family Ilumatobacteraceae; genus JALZMG01. The sequence continues at coordinate 3,095 of JALZMG010000312.1, forward strand.
TTGACCGGTACGAAGTCGACGGCGAGCTGCAACAGGTGCTCGTCGCCGCCCGCGAGCTGGACCTCACGGGCATCCCCAACGACAGCTGGCAGGGCCGCCACCTCATCAACACGCGCGGCTGCGGGCTCGAACTGGCGCCCGTCGGGCGCGTCCAGTCCAACGATCGGCCCGATTACCAGACCGTCGAGCTGACGCGGCCCGAGCTGTACTTCAGCCCCAGCCTCTCCGGGTATGCGGTCGCCGGCACCAGCGAGAGCGAGCGGTCTTGCGGCGAGAACACGCCGTACACCGGAACCGACGGCGTGCGGATGTCGTCGTTCCTCCGCCGTGCCGCGTTCGCGCTGGCCTTCCTTGACTACAACGTGCTTGGTTCGGGCGCCATCGAGAGCGATTCCCAGATGCTGTGGGTGCGCAACGTCCGTGACCGGCTGACGAAGCTCGCCCCGTTCCTGTCCTACGACGGCGACCCCTACCCGGTCATCATCGACGGCCGGGTGCTGTGGGTGGTCGACGCGTACACGTCGACGAGCAACTACCCC
>JALZMG010000314.1 GCA_030858325.1 Actinomycetota bacterium
ACGACGCCGGCCGCGGCGCCGACGGCGAGGCCCGGCAGCGCCGCGGCGACGGCGCCCAGCGTGTCGCCGTTCAGGTCGCCGCGAATCGCGAAGACGGCGACGCTGATGACGTCGAGTACGGCGAACACCGTCGTGATCGTGGAGCGGAACCGTTGCTGGTCGAAGTGGCGGGCCTGCAGCACGAACACGAGCGGCGGCCCGTTGACGCCGACGGACATCGTCAGCGAGCCGGCGAGCACCCCTGCACCGGCGTCCAGGGCCGGGCCGGCATGGCGCAGGTCGAGCCCCCTGGCGATGACGACGACGGCGGCGAGGACGGCGACCCCGACGAGCACGCCGAGCCAGCGGTCGTCGGCATGCACGAACACGAGCAGGCCGACGGGCAGTCCGACGGCGGCGCCGAGCAGCATCCGGCCGGCGACACCCCGGTCGGTGTGACCACGACCGCTGATCGCCTGATAGCCGTTGGTGAACGTGGCCAGGGTCAGGGCCACGACGACGGCGTCGTGGGGGTCCAGCGCGATCGCCAGCAGCGGGACGGCGGCCAGCCCGAACCCGAACCCCGCGGCCAGTTGCACCGCCGCCGCGCCGGCGACCACCACGGCGACGAGAAGCAGCGTCACCAGGTGTCGATGTTCGGGCGCTTCTTGCCCTCCCGGGGCAGCGGCGGCGGCGCCGTGTTCAGCAGGGCGATGATCCAGCGTCGCGTCTCCGCCGGGTCGATGACGTCGTCGATCTCGAAGTACGAGGCGGTGCTGATCGCCTTGCCGGTCTCGTACATCTTGGCGACGAGCTCCTGGAACAGCTGCTCGCGCGCGTCTGGATCGGTCGTCGCGTCGAGCTCCCTGCGGTAGCCCAGGCGCACCGCGCCCTCCAACCCCATCCCGCCGAACTCGCCCGTCGGCCAGGCCAGGCAGGCCAGCGGCGCCTTCGTCGAGCCGCCCATCATCGCCTGGGCGCCGAGCCCGTACGCCTTGCGCAGCACGACGGTCACGGTCGGCACGGTCACGTTGGCACCCGTGACGAAGAGCCGGTTGCAGTGGCGCACGAGCGCGGTGGCCTCGACGTCCGGCCCGACCATCATCCCCGGCGTATCGCACAGCGTGATGATCGGCAGGTCGAAGGCGTCGCACAGCTGGATGAAGCGCGCGGCCTTGTCGGCCCCGGGTGTGTCGATGGCGCCGGCGAGGTGCGTGGGGTTGTTGGCCAGCACGCCGACCGGGCGTCCCTCGATGCGGGCCAGCGCGGTGATCATGCCGAGCCCGAAGTCGCGGCGCAGCTCGAGCACCGACCCAATGTCGAACAGCAGTTCCACGGCGCGGCGGACGTCGTAACTGCGCAGCCGGTCGAGCGGCACGACGTCACGCAGCAACTGCTGGTCGGCGCTCTCCCACTCGCTCACGGCACCCTGGAAGTACGCGAGATAGCGACGGGCGACGCGCACGGCCTCGGCCTCGTCGGCGACGACGACGTCGACGACACCGTTGGCCCGCTGTACGTCGATCGGGCCGATCTCCGTCGGCGCGAACTCGCCGAGCCCGCCGCCTTCGATCATCGCCGGCCCGCCCATGCCGATGTTCGAGTCCTCCGTGGCGATGACGACGTCGCAGCAGCCGAGGACGGCGGCATTGCCGGCGAAGCAGTAGCCGGCGTTGACGCCGACGAGCGGCACGAGGCCCGACAGTTCGGCCAGCCAGAGGAAGGCGAGGCAGTCGAGGCCGGACGGCCCGGCACCGTCGGTGTCACCCGGGCGCCCGCCGCCGCCTTCGGTGAAGAAGACGATCGGCGTGCGCGTGCGCTCGGCCAGTTCGAACAGGCGGTCCTTCTTGCGGTGATTCTGCAGCCCCTGCGTGCCGGCGAGGACGGTGTAGTCGTAGGACATGGCGATCACTCGAGCCGAGTGGGCGCCGAACTGCTCGGCGTTGGCCGTGCCGATGCCGCCGACCAGCCCGTCGGCCGGCGTGTTGGCGATCAGATCGTCGAGCTGGCGGCGCCGGCGCTGGGCGGCGATGACGAGTGGCCCGTACTCGACGAACGATCCGGCGTCGACGAGGTCGGCGACGTTCTCGCGGGCCGTGCGCCGCCCGACCTCGCGCCGCCGCGCGACGGCACCCGGC
>JALZMG010000037.1 GCA_030858325.1 Actinomycetota bacterium
GCACCAGACCGAGCAGGGCCGGTCGGCGCACGGCGGGCCGGAACACGGCCGTGACGACGGCGTCGATCGTGGCCAGCGGCTCGTCGGGGGCGGCGCGCGCGGCGGCGTCGATGACGACGGCCAGCTCGGCGGCGGCGGCCTCCAGCACGGCGTCGACGAGCTCTTCCTTGCTGGCGAACCAGTACAGCACGGTCTGCTTGCGGACGCCGACGACGGTCGCGATGTCGTCCAGCGACACACCGTCAACCCCCCTCGTGCCGAAGCGCTCGAGGGCGACGGCGAGGATCCGCTCCCGTGTCCCGAGCGCCGCCACGATGATCGGTCTAGCACAGCTCTCTACCATTTGGTAGAGAGCTGTGTTAGACATGGCACCCGTGATCGCCGCCCGCACTGCCGGTCGTCGCCCCATCCCGGACGCACTGGCCGGCGCACGCATCGCCATCACCGGCGCGACCGGGTTCGTCGGGACGGCGTTGGTCGAGCGGCTGCTGCGCAGCGTGCCGGAGTGCACGCTCGTGCTGCTCGTGCGCGACGGCAAGCGCACGCCGGCAACACGGCGCGTGCAGCGGGAGTTGCTGCGCAACGACGCCTTCGACCGGCTGCGCGCCGAACTGGCCGGAGGTCCGGAGAGCTTCGACGAGATGACGGCGCGGCGCGTCACGACGATCGCCGGCGACGTCGCCACCGACGGGCTCGGGCTGTCGGCCGAGGACCGAGCGACGTTCGCCAGTTGCGACGTCGTCATCCACTCGGCCGCCGCCGTGTCGTTCGACTCGCCGCTCGACGCCGCCGTGGAGATCAACCTGCTCGGCCCGAGCCGCATCGCCGAGTTGCTCACGGAACTCGGCGTCGCCCCACACCTCGTCGCCGTGTCGACGTGCTACGTCGCCGGCAACAGACGTGGAACGGCGCCGGAGGAGTTGGTCAGCGCCGGGCCGTTCGACCTCGGGCTGTCGTGGCGGGCCGAGGTCGCCGCCGCGCGTCGTCTCCGTGGCGATGCCGAGGCGGCGAGCCGCACACCGGACCGGCTCGTCGAATTCCGCACGGAGGCGCGAACGGAGCTGGGCGCGGCCGGCGCACCGGCGTTGGCGAAGAAGACCGAGCAGCGTCGCGAGCGGTGGGTGCGCGACCAGCTCGTCGCCGCCGGCCGCGCCCGCGCCGCCAGCGTCGGATGGCCGGACGCCTACGCGTTCACGAAGGCGCTCGGCGAGCAGGCGCTGACCGACACCAAAGGCGACATCCCGGTCAGCATCGTGCGCCCGTCGATCATCGAATCGGCGTGGGCCGAGCCGCGCCCCGGGTGGATTCGCGGGTTTCGCATGGCCGAGCCGGTCATCCTGTCCTACGCACGCGGCCTGCTGAGCGAGTTCCCGGGCGTGCCCGAGGGCGTCGTCGACGTGATTCCCGTCGACCTCGTCGTCGCCGCGATCGTCGCCGTGGCCGCCCGGGGCCCGAACGATGCGCCCGGTTCACCGCCGGACATCCTGCAGGTCGCCTCTGGCGGGATCAATCCCCTGCGCTACCGCGTGCTCGTCGACAACATCAGCGAGTGGTTCACGCAGCACCCGGTGTACGACAGCGAGGGCCAGCCGATTGTCGTGCCCGAGTTCCGCTTCCCCGGGCGCGGGCGCGTGCAGGGGCAGCTCACCCGCGCCAAGGCCGTGCTGACGAAGGGCGAGAAGCTGCTCCAGACCCTGCCGCTGCGGGGGAAGCAGGCCGACCTCTCAGCGAAGCTGGAGACGAAGCGCACGGAGGTCGAGCGGGCGCTCGAGTACGTCGAGCTGTACGGCCTGTACACCGAGTGCGAGGCGATCTACCAGGTCGACCGCCTGATGGCGCTGTGGGCGGCGACGGAACCGGCGGACCAGGCGGCGTTCAACTTCGACCCGCGCTCGATCGATTGGGGCCACTACATCCGCCAGATCCATCTGCCGTCGATCATCAAGCACGCCAGGGTGAAGACCGTTCCGGGCAAGACGACGACAGACCGGACGGGCCGCCTGCGGGGGCAGGTGCTGTCGCCCCAACGCCACGTCGCCGCGTTCGACCTGGAGAACACATTGATCGCCAGCAACGTCGTCGAGAGCTACTCGTGGCTGGCCACTCGCCGGCTCGACACCCCCGAGCGCGTGCGCTACGTGCTGCGCACCGTCGCCGAGGCACCGCGGCTGCTGTCGCTCGATCGGATCGACCGGGGCGACTTCCTGCGCCACTTCTACCGCCGCTACGAGGACGCGCCCGTCGCCCAGATCGACGCCGACGCGGCCGAATTGCTGACGCAGGTGATCCTGACGAAGAGCTTCCCCGCCGGCATGCGTCGCGTCCGCGAGCACCGCGCGCTCGGGCACCGCACGGTGTTGATCACCGGTGCACTCGACTTCGCCGTCAAGGGCTTGCGCCCGCTGTTCGACGAGATCATCGCCGCCGAGATGAGTGTGCGCGACGACGGCACGTACTCCGGGGAGATGAAACAGGCTCCGCCGACCGGCGAAACGCGCGCCCAGATCCTGGCCGCCTACTGCGACGCCGAAGGGCTGCGCCTCGACGAGAGCGTCGCCTACGCCGACTCGACGAGCGACCTGCCGCTGCTCGAGGCCGTCGGCTTCCCCGTCGCCGTCAACCCCGAGACACGCCTCGCCGCTATCGCCCGCAAGCGCGGCTGGCTCGTCGAGCACTGGTCCAAGGCCAGCGGTGGCCCCCGCCCGCTGCTCCCGATCGGACCGCAGCTCGTCGAGCGCGAACGCCGCCGCAGGTTCGCCTGATGCGCGCCTTGCAAGTGCGGCGCAACGTGGGGCGGTTGGGGTTGGCGCGGGTGGCGTCGGCGCTGGCCCCGAGCGTCGCCGTACGCGTCGGGCCGCTCGAGTATTCGTCGATCGACCCGCCCGAGCTGCCGGGCCCGGGGTGGCAGCGGGTACGCCCCCGCCTCGCCGGGATCTGCGGGTCGGACCTGTCGATGATCGAAGGGCACGCCTCGACGTACTTCGACGACTGGGTCAGCTTCCCGTTCGTGCCCGGCCACGAGGTCGTCGGCGACCTCGACGACGGCACGCGCGTCGTGCTCGAACCCGTGCTCGGCCACGAGGCGCGCGGTTTCCCACCGCCGTTCCCCGATGCCGCCCCCGGCGACGGCGACGACTACGCCCACCTGGCAGCAGGAGACCTCGAGCCCGGCATCCAGACCGGGTTCTGCTGCTCGACGGGCGGCGGGTGGTCGAGCGAGTTCGTCGCCCACGACAGCCAGTTGCACCGCATCGGAGACATCCCCGACGAACGGGCCGTGCTCGTCGAACCACTGGCCGGCGGCATCCACGCCGCGCTCAAAGCCGCGTCGTCGCCGTCGGTCCGAGCGGCCGCGGCGCCCGTCGTCGCCGTGCTCGGCGCTGGCACGATGGGCCTCGCCGCCGTCGCCGGTCTCGTCGGCCACTGCCCCGGCG
>JALZMG010000385.1 GCA_030858325.1 Actinomycetota bacterium
GGGCGGGTTCCAAAGCTGCCGCAAGACTCGCGCCCCATCGCCGGCCGGCTCGCCGCACGCGTGCGGCGAGCCGGCCGGCGATGGGGCGCGAGTCTTGCGGCAGCTTTGGAACCCGCCCGCGCTGTTCGATCAGCTTCCGCCCGGTCGTGCGAGCGCCAGCGAGCCGGCCGGCGATGGGGCGCGAGTGCAGCGAGCGGGGGCGCAGCCCCCGAGATGAGCGGAAGGAGTGGGATTCGAACCCACGGAGGCCCGAAGGACCTCAACGGCTTTCGAGGCCGTCCCATTCGTCCACTCTGGCATCCTTCCGGGGCGAGAGGTTATCGGCCGGCCGGCGCGCAGGTGCGCGCGAGTTCAGGTGCGGCGGGTGGCGAAGAACGTGCGCAGCAGCGCGCCGCAGCGTTCGCCGAGGACACCGGTGGTGACTGATGGCCGATGGTTCAAGCGGGCGTCGGCGAGCACGTCGGCGAGGCTGCCGACGGCGCCGGCCTTCGGGTCGGTGGCGCCGTAGACGACGCGCCCGATGCGGGCGTTGACGAGCGCGCCGGCGCACATGAAGCACGGCTCCAGCGTCACGACGAGCATGCAGTCGTGGAGGCGCCAGTGACCGACCGATGCGGCGGCGTCGCGCAGCGCCAGGATCTCGGCGTGGGCGGTCGGATCTCCCGACGCTTCACGCTCGTTGTGGCGGGCGGCGATGACGACGCCGTCACGCACGACGACGGCACCGACAGGTACGTCGCCGTGCGCGCCCGCCCGCTCGGCCTCGGCGATCGCCAGCTCCATCGCCGCCTCGTCGGACAAGGTCGTCGGCTGCCGGGGCGCGCCGTCACGCGAGTTCGGCTCGTTCCCGCCGGCCGTCACGGCGAGCGCCGCTCGTGCGCGACCGCTCGGGTGCGCACGCGACCTACCGGCCCACCGGCCAGTGACGGAGACGCGATTCGATCATCGGGAAGTCCGACGGATTGCCCGTGGCCAGGTCCCCGTCGATGCCCGCCGCGGCGGCGGCAATCAAACAATCGGCCTGCTGTACCGTGCGGCCACCCTCGGCGAGCTCCCTTCGCCACCGACCGGCGCGCTCGCCCTCCGCCGTGTGCAGAGGGGCCAGCCGCAGTCCTCGGAAGAGTTGGCGGGCGGCCGCCTCCTCGGAGTCGCGCACACCTCGCCAGATCTCCTCGACCGTGATCGCGCACACCCAGGGTTCATCGCCCTGCCGGCGCATCACGCGCAGCCGATCGGCTGCTGGACGGCCGCGCAGGACGTCGATGAGGACCGTCGAGTCGAGAAGGACGCGTGACATGTCAGCCTGCGCGTCGAGCGTCGGCGCGTTGAGCGCGCACCCAGCCGGCTGGATCGTCGTCCCACTCGTGTCCAACGGCGTCGATCGAGCCGATCGCCGCCTCGAGCTCGTCCCAGCGTCGCTCGTCGTCCAACGCCCGCCTCACCAGCGCGGCGACGAACGCGCTGCGCCGGCGGGCGCCGAGGCGCACGTCGAGCTCGGCGACCAGGTCGTCCGGCAGCTGAATGTGCAGACGCATGGGCCCAAGTTAGCCCACTCGCTTGGCGCTGCGCACGGGGCGACGTGACCTGGCTGGTGCAGAGCGGGTGTCGGCGACGTCCTCGCTCGCCGCGCCGGGGCGACGACGAAGAACGCCGAACCTGTCGGCTGGGGTCGACGTTGCACCGGTTCGCAAGCGAACAATCTGGCGGTCTGTCAGGTCCTGCAGGTTGATCCAGCTCACAACAGGACGTGACGGCGTGAGCTCGTCGATCCGCGAGCGTGACGGCTCCTCACCGTCGAGCCAGGCGAGAATCGCCCGCGAGTCGAGACAGACGTTCATCGCCGCTCTCGAGCGCGATCTTGGAGCAGCCGCCGGGCCATACCGCTGGGCGCGAACCGACCACCAAGGTGGTCGGCCGCCGCCGCGCTGCGAGCACGATGGCATCGCCGTCGAGCTCGAACTCGACTTCGTCGCCGGGGTGCAATGAGACGCTGTCACGCAGCGAGCGGGGGCGCAGCCCCCGAGATGGGCGGAGGGAGTGGGATTCGAACCCACGGTGGGTTGCCCCACACACGCTTTCCAAGCGTGCCGATTCGGCCGCTCTCGCATCCCTCCCTGGGAACGGACGAAGGGTACTCGTGACGCCGCGGTTCGGCGCTGCGACCGGCGGCGCTATCGTCAACGATGTCGTCGACCCGTGCGCGGTGAGGTGGCGGTCGGGTCCTGTGCAACGGGTGCCCGTGAACCAGGTCAGGACCGGGAGGTAGCAGCCTTCAGCGGCAGCTTCCGTGTGCCGCAGATCGCCTGGCCGCCGCCTCAGCGCTCACGGGTCCGGGCATCCGAGGTTTCGTGGCCCCACCCTGGACACGAACCACTCGGGTGCACGAACGCCTCGGATGAGTCAGATGCCGGCCAGGGTCGCCGCCCGCTCGGCCAGGCGCGGCTCGCCGAGGCGCACCGCCCACTCGTCGAAGTCCGGGGTCGGCCCGGACCACGCCCAGTCGTCAACGGCGCCGACGTCGACGTCGGTCTCGGCCGTGGCGATGCGCCGGAACAGCAGGGCCAGCTCCCAGTTGTCACGCAGATTGGCGGCCAGCGTCGCCGCGCTGCGCAGGCCGGGGACGTCCCACTGGCCGGGCTGGGCGGGGATGTCCTCCAGGTGCCCGTAGCGGGCGAGCACGGCCGATGCGCTCTTGGCGCCCCATCCGGGGACACCGGGGAAGCCGTCGGCGGAGTCGCCGACCAGGCCGAGGTAATCGGGGATCGAGGCCGGCGGGATGCCGAACTTGGCCACGACGCCTTGCTCGTCGATGACCTCCCGCTTGCGGCGGTCGAACTGTACGACGCGCCGCCCCCGGACGCACTGGCCGAGATCCTTGTCCGGCGTGATGATCAACACCTGCTCGACGCGCTCGTCGGCGTCGGCGATCGCGGCAGCCGCGGCCAAGGCATCGTCGGCCTCGTGGGTGACCATCGCCCACGTCGTCACGCCCATCGCCACCAGCGCCTCCTCGACGATCGGGATCTGGGCCAGCAACTCGGGCGGCATGCCGGCGCTCGTCTTGTACCCGGCCCAGAGGTCGTTGCGGAAGCTCTCGATGACATGGTCGCTGGCCACGGCGACGTGCGTCGCCCCGTCGGCGATCAGCATCAATGTCGACGCCAGCACGCCTGTCGTCGCCGCGTACGGCCCGGCGTCCGGCTGGCGCGCCGCCCGCCCGAAGTTCTGGCGGAACAATTCGTAGGTCCCATCGACGAGGTGCACCTTCACGCCACCATTCTGACCGTTCTGTCCGTTCGAATCGGCGGGATCGAGCCGATCGGAAAGGACAGAACGTCTGGATCAGCCGGTCGACGCCGCCGTCGAGGCGGCCGCGAGCGTCGCGTTGACGGTGTCGATGCCGCTCCACACCTCCTGGTCGTCGTAGCCGAACGCGAACAGGGCGACACCCCCGAAGTCGGCGTCGACGGCGCGCTGGATGCGCCGCTGCACGCCGTCGTCGTCGACGTAATAGACCTGCCGCCGCTGCGTGCACGACGTCGTGTCGTCGCTGAACTCGGCCTCGTAGGAGAACGACCATTCGCCCGTCGCCGCATCGAACTCCGGCGTCGCCCCGCGGCGGGCAATCAGCTCGTCGACAGTGCGGTTCGTCACGTTCTCCACCCCCGGCGCGTTCTCGGGGCACTCGCCGGTCGTCGCGACCACCCAGTTGCGGCCGTACAGGGGCACGCCGAGCAGCAGCTTGGAGACGTCGCCGGACGCCTCCGTCGTGCCGGCGATGATCCGGTCGACCCAGTCCAGCGGGGCGATCGGGCCGGGGTCCGAACTGGCGACGGAATAGTCGTAGGCCATGATCCGGACGTGATCAACGACCGGCGTGATGGCGCCGTAGTCGTAGACCCAGTACCCGCTGTCGTTCGTCTGGCCGGCGTCGTACACCGGCGGGATGCTGACCGTGATCGTGCGCCCGTCGGCGTGCAGGCGGTCGGCCAGCTCGGTGACGAAGGCGACCCAGTTCGGCCTCGTCGCCGCCCACGTGTCGCGCCCGTCGGCGAACGCGAACTGCTCGTAGTCCAAGTCGACGCCCGACCAGTCGCCCTCGGCGGCGAACTCGACGATGGCGTCGACGTGTGCCGCACGCTGGTCCGGATCGGCCAGGATGGCTGCCATCTCGCCGGCCTCGGTGGCGTCGAGGATCGAGGCGACCATGGGGATCTCCAATTCGCGCGCCCGTGACACGAACTCCTCGGTGGCTTCCTGCGGCGCGTTCTCGTCGCGGCTGATCGATCCGACGCCGGTGGCGACATACCAGAACGGGGACAGCTCGTGGATCACGTCAGCCCGCGCGTCCAGCTCGTCGAGCGCGGCGTCGAGGGCCCAGTAGGGGACCCACGTGTGCAGCGTCAGCGGGTCCGGTTGGCGGGCCGGACCGCCGCCGTCGTCGTCGCGGCCGGCGAGCGC
>JALZMG010000386.1 GCA_030858325.1 Actinomycetota bacterium
GGCCAGCCCGATGCCACGTGCACCGGTTGGCAACAGGGCAGCCGGCGCAGCGCGGCGCCGGGCGGCACACCGTGGCGCCGAGGTCCATCAGCGACTGGTTCCACAGCCACCCGTCACCGGCCGGCACCAGCTCGTCGGCCAGCTGCTGCACGCCACGCGCCGTCAGGCGATACCCGGCGGTGCGGGCGATGACCCGGGCGATGTTCGTGTCGACCACGGCGACGTCACGCTCGAACGCGAACGCCAGCACCGCGCGCGCCGTGTACGGCCCGATCCCCGGCAGGGCCACGAGCGCGTCGAGCGCGTCGGGGACACCGCCGCCGTGACGCGCGACGATCACGTCCGCCGCGTCGTGCAGGTTGCGCGCCCGCCGCGGGTAGCCCAGTCCGTGCCACAGCCGCAGCACGTCGCCGAGCGTGGCCGCGGCACAGTCGGCCGGCGTCGGGAAGGTGGCGAGGAACACCTCCCACTTGGGGATCACGCGGTGCGCCTGGGTCTGCTGCAGCATCACCTCGGCCACGAGCACCGCCCACGGCTCCCGGGTCGCCCGCCACGGCAGATCGCGCAGGCGCGACCCTCCCCACGCCAGAACGGTGCCGGGATCGATCAGGAGACGCGCACCCTGCGCGAATGCCACCCGCTCGCTCCGTCGGGGATCGGTGGTGCCGCCGCCTCGGTCTGGACGGTGCCGTCCCGGCCGACGGTGCGGACGCGCAGCACGTGCACGCCCGGTGTGGCGTCCCAGTCGAGCACCCACTGCACCCACGTGTTGCCGTTCGCCACCTCGCCGAGGCGGGCCGCCGTCCACGGTCCGTCGTCGACTTGCACCTCCACGGTCCCGACGCCCTGCACCGGCGCCCACGCCACACCGGCGATCGGGTGGCGCCCGGCCCGGAGGAACATGTCGGCGCGCGGCACGTCGATGCGCGACGTCGACTTGATCGGTCCTTCCTTGGCCCACCCGCGCCGGATCCAGTACCCGTCGGCACCACCGAGCGTCGTCAGCTCGATCTGTCGCAACCACTTCGTCGCCGAGACGTAGCCGTACAGGCCGGCGACGATCAGACGGGCGGGGAAGCCGTGCTCGACCGGCAGCGGCACGCCATTCATCCCCACGGCGATGAGCGCCGTGCGACCGTCCAGGCCGACGGCGGTCGGGAACCCGGCTGTGAAGTCGTCGACCGAGCGACCGATGATCTGCGTCGCCCCCGGTCGCACCCCCGCCCGCCCGAGGATCGTGGACAGCGGCACGCCCTGCCACACGGCGTTGCCGACGAGCGTCCCGCCGACCTCGTTGGACACGCACTGCAACGTGACGACGTCCTCCACGGTGGACATCGCCACCAACTCGTCATAGCTGATCTCATAGGGCTGATCCACCATGCCGGTGACCGCCAACCTCCAGGAGGACACATCCACCTGTGGCGTGATCAGTGCCGTGTCGATGCGGAAGAACCCGCCGTTGGGCGTGATGTAGGGCGTGATGCCCTCGACCGCCGACGGTGCCGGCGAGGGCACGGTCGTCGTCGTCTCGGGAGCCGTCGTGGTCGTCTCCGCCACCGTCGTCTCGGTTGCCGTCGACGTCGCCTCGCCAAGCGTGGCCGGCGCCTCGGCGACGGTCGTCGCCGGCACAGTCGTGGTCGTCGCCGACGTCGTCGTGGACGTCGGCACCTTGGGCTTCGGTGCCGTCGACGGCGGCGAAGCCTCCGGGAGCACGGTGCGCTGCCGGGCGGCGTCGACCAGCGTGGTGCGCGACAAGCGCCGGCCGAGCACGGTGGCGCCGCCGGCCGTGATGCCGAGCGCGCCCACCGCCGTGAGGAACAGTCGGCGCGTTGGTCGCCGCCCGCGGAACGGCTCCAGGTCGCCGGTAATGGTGACCGGTCCGGTCGCCGACGGGCGTGGGCGGCGCAGCCGGCCGAGGCGCAACAACAAGGCCAGCGCACCGATGCCGGCGAGGACGGCGGCAACCGTTGCGGCCACTCCCGTCGCCGGCGAGCCGAGCGGGTCGTCGAGATAGCAAGCCAGCCCGACCAATCCGAAGGCGGCGAAGCCGATCACTCCGAACGCGAACCGCCGCCGGGCCAGCCGGCCGAGGAACGCCCCGGCCACCAGGGACACGGCCACGATGCCGACGACGAGCGCGACCTTGTCGTTCGTGCCGAACGCGCGGACGGCGAACTCCTTCAGCGCCTGCGCGAAGCGGTCGATGAACTGGGTCCCGACCGCAGTGATGAGCGACGGGCCGTCGTCGAGCAGCCCACACACGAGCTCCCCGGTGGCCAGCGCGATCGCGGCCGCGACGACACCGGCGAGCGTCGCTCGCGGCCGCGGCACGCGAGCGAATGGGGGTCTGGGGCGCTCCGTCATCGCTGTCCACAAGCGTCGCGTACCACCACTCGCCGGGGCGGGCACCCCCGGCACCCCCGACCGGCGAACCAGCTCAGATCCAGGCGGCGTCGGCGTCGTACGGGCGGGCGCGGGCGGGGGCCGCGTCGCGCTTCCACACCATCACCCGACGGCGGAAGTAGCAGACCTCCTGGCCGTCCTGGTTGAAGCCCTTGCTCTCGACGGTGACGATGCCGCGGTCGGGCTTCGACGACGACTCCTTGACGTCGAGCACGCGCGTCTCGGCGTGGATCGTGTCGCCGTGGAACGTCGGGAACTTGTGCTGCAGCGTCTCGACCTCCAAGTTGGCGATCGCTGCGCCGCTCACATCGGGCACGCTCATGCCGAGCACGAGGGAGTACACGAGGTTGCCGACCACGACGTTGCGGCCCTGCACCGACGTCTCCCCGAACCACGCATTCGTGTGCAACGGGTGGTGGTTCATTGTGATCATGCAGAACAGGTGGTCGTCGTACTCGGTGATCGTCTTGCCCGGCCAGTGGCGGTAGACGTCGCCGACGACGAAGTCCTCGAGGTAGCGGCCGAACGGGCGCTCGTGCGCGGTCATGGCGCCGACGCTACCGAGCCGCCCGATCGTCGTCGCCGGTCGCTTCGTCGGCGACCCGGGCGAGTCGGGCGCGATAGTCCTCCCACCATGCCGCGTCGCGAGGAGGCATGTTGTCGTTGCCGGCCCGCAGCCCGGCCGCGCCGTCGATCAGCTCGCGCACGACGTCGGCGTGGCCGGCGTGGCGGTTCGTCTCGGCGATCATGTGGACGAGGATCGTGTGCAGCGTGACGTCGCTGCGGTCGTCCGGCCACCACGGGACGCGGCCGGCGGCGTCCAGCTCCAGCGCGTCGAGCGTGGCGTCCGAGTGCGCCCACACCCGGTGGTACAGCGCGACGATCTCTTCACGCGATTCGTCGGCCGTCGCCCACATGTCGGCGTTCGGCTCGGCATCCTCTTCGAACCACGGAAGGGGCTCGCCCAACGGCCGCCCGAACGTGTCACCGAGGTAGCCGGCCTCGACGCTGGCGACATGCTTGACGAGGCCCAGCAGGTTCGTCCCCGTCGGGACCATCGGGCGGCGGATGGCGGAATCCGCCAAGCCGTCCAGCTTCCACAACAACGCCTCGCGGGCAATCTGCAGGTAGTGCCGCAGGTCTGCTTTCGGATCCGTGTCCGTCACCGTCCCAGCTTGTCATCAAGCGATCAGTGGCATTGTCGAGCTACGTTCGTGAGCAGCCCCGAGATCGAGCAGGTCCAACCGCGCCAGGAGATCTCGCGCTGACGCAAGAAGCAGCCGACGTCGACGCGGTGCACGACGCCGACGACGATCACCCGCTCGACGAGCGAGATGAATGGGGCGATCGCGCATCGTTGCGAGCCGCTGCGGCATCGACATGACCCTTTGTGGTGGCCAGAGCGCCGTCGACTGCGACCGTTGACACCGGCGCTCAGGGCGTGCTCGCTTCCTCGTCGTGCTGCTGGTCGTCGTCGTCCGCTTCGACGACGGGTGCGCCGGCACGCGTCGTGCGCTCCCAGTTGCGCAGGGCGAAATCGACGCGCGACTCGCTGGGCGCGTCCGTGCCCTGGCGGCGGGCAAGGTCGCGCAGGCGCGAGAGCCGGTCGCGACGTTCGATGCGCCACGGCCCGACGCGCAGCGTCGCATAGAGCACGGCACCGACCAGGATCGCCAGCAGGAACTGAGCGATGCGATACGTGGCCAACGCCAGCGTCGCCCCTCGCCGCGTGATGCCGAAGGCCACCAACGTCGGGATGTAGTAGGCGTCAACGATGCCCAGCCCGCCGGGCGTGATGGGGATGACGGCGATGATGTTGGCCAATCCGAAGGCGACGATGAGGGCGTCGAGATCGAGCGTCTCGCCGAACGCCCGGAGGAAGACCCACAGGGATGCAGCGTCGAGCAACCAGTTGAGCGCGGCCCAGGCGACGACTCGTTTGAGCAGCGCGCGGTCGGCGATCAGGTCCTCGAGGCGGGCGCCGATCTGGCGCAGCACCGCCGCGGCCGAGTCGCCGTTCACGCGGACCTTGGCGCAGATCCAGCGCAGGATGCGCTCCGCCCTGCCCTGCCCGTGCATCAGCCCCATGACGAGACCGGCCGCGAGCAGCATGATGACGACGCCGGCCAGCGCGCCGGCCGCGTACCCGGGGTTGACGCCACGCAACGGGATCGAGACGAGCAGCCCGATCCAGAAGATCAAGTTGAGCACGACCGCCGAACCGAGCCCGGCCGTCGCCAGCGCGAAGCCGGCGTCGGGACCGCTGATGCCCGACAACGTCAGGAGGCGATACCCGAGCGCCGAGGCCGCGGCGTTACCGCCGGGCACGATGTTGGACAGCGCCTTCGTACTCATCTGGATGCGGAAGAGCCGGAACCGGGAGACACCAGCGGCGGCGTCACCGAGCGCCGCTCGAGTGAGCAGCGAGTAGGCCATCCACGACGCCACCTGCAGCCCCACGCCGAGCGTGAGCAGGCCCGGCTCGACATCGCGCAATCGTGTCACCGCCGCCTGGAAGTCCGGGACGAGAGGCAGGACGAACAGGTAGATGACGACGACGAAAGCCACCGTCTTGATCGTGAAGCTGAGCGGGCGCAGCCGCTGTCGACGCACGGGTCGCGACGGCTCGCGCTGGATTGGCGGTAGCTCGCCCGTCTCCAACGCCAGGTCGGTGACGCCGCTCTCGTCGGGACGCAGCTCCGACACGCCTCCTTGCTAGTCGATCCACCCCCCTTTCGGGCAGTTTGGCGACCGGTCAGAGGCTGGCGATGACGGTGCGCAGGCGAGCGACGAGGCGGTCGCGGACGTTGGCGTCGGTCTTGCCGAGGTGAACGATCACGGCGTCGTGGTCCGGCAGGATGATGACGAACTGGCCCTCGTAGCCGTGTGCGGCGAGCGAGCCCGGATGATCCGGCCATGTCCACCAGTGGCGGCCGTACCCGAACCCGGTCTCCGGGTCGGTGGCGATTGTCGTGCGGGCGTGGTCGACCCAGCCGGGCGGGAGCACCCGGTCGTCGCCGACGCAACCGTCGCGCAGGTACAACTCGCCGAAGCGGGCGAACTGGCGAGCCGGAGCATGCACGTAAGACGATCCTGCCCAGTTGCCGGCGCCGTCGAAGCGCGGGTCGGCATCGGCCATGCCCGCCGGCCCGAACAAGCGCTGGTCGAGGAAGGCACGGACGGCGGCCTCCCTCTCGGCAGGGGTCGCGCCGGGCGCGGTCAGCGCATCGCCGAGGACACGGCAGATGATGTTCGTCGTCCCCGACGAGTAGTTCCACACCGTCCCCGGCGGATGCAGAAGGGGGAGCGCGGCGGCGTAGCCGGCGTGGTCCTCGGTGCCTTGCCCGAACAACATGTCGAGGCAGTTCGACGTCGTCCCGTCCACGTAGTCCTCGACGAACGCCAGCCCGGAGCGCATCTCCAACAGGTCGAGCAGCGTGATCGACGCCTTCGCGGTGCCGGCCCACTCCGCGACCGGCGCGGGGTCGGCCGGGTCGAGGCGGCCGTCGGCGACCATGATCCCGACGGCGGCGTGGACCATCGACTTCGCCGTGCTCCACGAGATCAGCGGTGTCGCCGCCGTGACGGGCTCGTCGGCGGGCTGGAAGAGGTTTCCCGGGCGCACGCCGTAGCGCTCGAGCACGAGCTCGCCACCCTGCACGACGAGAAGGGCGAGGCTGACGCCCTCCTCACCCGGCCTCCCGAAGAGGTCGTCGGCCACGGCCTCGGGCGCGACCGTCAAGGGCACCTCCGGGACTCGAACGTCGCGACCGGGCGCATCTGGGCGCGCATCGTGCCACAAGGCTTTCTGGGCACGGAGAGCGCCGGATCTGACACTGTGCGCGCCCAGATCAGGAGCCGCGATGTGCGCCGTCCGGTCATCCCCGCTCCGTGAGCGTGTCGCGGTCGATCCACTTGTGCGCCGTCGGCGGCGGCGGGGCGGTCGCCAGATCGATGGCCTCGGCCGGCGTGAGGGCCTGCCGGGCCAGGTCGCGATGGATGTCGCGCACGAACCCGGCAGCAACCGCATGGTCGAAGAAGGCGAACAGCTCGCCGTAGAACCCGCCCGTGTCGAGGAACACGACGGGCTTGGCGACCAGGCCGAGCTGGTTCCACGTCAGCATCTCCAGCACCTCGTCGAGCGTGCCGAAACCGCCGGGCAGCGCGACGAGCCCGTCGGCCAGGTCCGTCATCAGCGCCTTGCGCTCGTGCATCGTCTCCACGACGTGCAACTCGCCGACGCCGGTGTGGGCGATCTCGGCGCCGACGAGGTGGCTGGTGATGACGCCGGTGACGTCCCCGCCGGCGGCGAGCACGGCGTCGGCGATCACTCCCATCAGCCCGACCCGGCCGCCGCCATAGACGAGCCCGATGCCCCGCTCCACCATCGCCGTGCCGAGTGCGCGAGCGTCGGCGGCGAACCGCTCGTCCACTCCGGAGTTGGACCCGCAGTACACGGCCAGACGCGACGCCATCCCGCCAGAATGCCAGACGCTCCCTGCCGACCGGGGATTCCGGGTCGCCGCGTACCCGTCGGTAAGGTCGCCGCACATGGCACCAGTGAGCGAGCGAGTGTTCGCGCGAG
>JALZMG010000434.1 GCA_030858325.1 Actinomycetota bacterium
GCGCTCGATCTTCCGCCTCTACGACACCGCCACGCCGGAGCCGGCCGCGGTCGCCGCTGCGCCGGCGTCGACATCGACATCAGCGGTCCCAGGGCCGGGAGAGGCCGTCCGCGCGCTCGTCGCCGAGGTGCGCTACGAGCTGGTGCCGATGACGTCGGTCGAGGCGGCGATCGCCGCCCTGCCGGCCGGGGCGCCGGTGTCGGTGACGTGCTCACCCGTGAAGGGTGTCGACGCCACGCTCGAGCTGACGGCGCGACTGGCCGACATGGGCCATGACGCGGTGGCCCACCTGTCGGCGCGCATGGTCGAGAGCACCGATCACGTCCAGCGCATCGCCCGCTGGATGCGCGATCACGACGCACGGGAGGTGTTCGTCATCGCCGGCGATGCCTCCCAGCCGCACGGTCCGTATGCCGACGGCTGCGCGCTGCTGCGCGACCTGCTCGCCTGCGCCACGCCGCTCGAGCGCGTCGGCGTGCCGGCCTATCCGGACGGCCACCCGCTCATCGACGCCGGCCCGCTGCGCGAAGCGCTGCACGCCAAGCAGGCCCTACTCGACGATGCCGGGATCCGTGGCTCGGCGACGACGCAGATGTGCTTCGACGTGGCCCGCGTCCGCAACTGGCTCGCCGCCGAGCGGGCGGCGGGGTTGACGATGCCGATCGACCTCGGCGTGCCGGGTGTGGTGGACAGGACGCGCCTGATGACGATGGGCGTGCGTCTCGGCATCGGCGCGTCGCTGCGCTTCCTGCGTAAGAACCGGGCGATGTTGAAGCTGGTGGCCCCCGGTGGCTACGACCCGACGGCCCTGATCGCCGAGATCGCCGACGACGCGCCTGCCCTCGGCATCGAGGGCATCCACTCCTTCACGTTCAACAGCGTCGCCGACACCGCGGCCTGGCAGGCGGCGGTGTTGAGCGGTGACTGATCGCGCGTCAGCGGACGCGGTCGTCATCGGCGCGGGAGTGATCGGCGCGGCGGTGGCGCTGGAGCTGGCGCGCGGTGGGCGCTCGGTGATCTGTGTCGACAAGGGCCCGGCCGCCGGCGCCGGCTCGACGAGCGCGTCGTCGTCGATCATCCGCTTCAGCTATTCGACGGCCGACTCCATCCTGACGGCGTGGGAGGCGGCGGCGATGTGGCGGGACTGGTCGGGGCATCTCGGCGTCGAGGATCCCGACGGCATGGCCCGCTTCATCCGCACCGGCAACCTGATCTTCCGCACGCCGGGCTACGACGGCGCGCCGATCCTGGCCCAGTGGGACGACATCGGCATTCCCTACGAGTTACTGGACGCGGCGACGATGCGGGAACGCTGGCCCGGTCTCGACGTCGGTTGCTACTTCCCGCCGAAGCGCATCGAAGACCCCGCCTTCGCCGACGACGCGTCGAGTGAGCTGTCGGCGATCTTCAATGCCGACAGCGGCTACATCGACGACCCGATGCTCGCCGCCCACAACCTGGCCCACGCCGCCCGCCACCACGGTGCGCAGTTCCGGTTCCGCGCCCAGGTCACAGCGGTCGAGCGCGACGGGAGTCGCGTCGGCGGCGTGACGCTGGCGTCAGGGGAGCGCATCGACGCGCCGGTCGTCGTCAACGTCGGCGGGCCGCACTCCGGCGCGATCAACAAGCTCGCCGGCGTCGACGGCGACATGCGCATCGGCCACCGGCCACTGCGCCAGGAGGTCTTCGCCGTGCCGGCACCGGCAGGTTTCGGCGTCGACGACGGCGGCCCGGTCGTCGCCGACTTGGACCTCGGGCAGTACTTCCGGCCGCAGGCCGGCGGCACCCTGCTCGTCGGTGGCACCGAGCCCGAGTGCGACGTGCTGGAGTGGGTCGAAGATGCCGACCGCTTCGACGAGCACACCACCGTCGAGCACTGGGAGACGGCGATGCTGCGGCTCGCCCGCCGGCTGCCCGAGTTCGGCGTGCCGACGCGCCCGGTCGGCCTGGCCGCGCTGTACGACGCGTCCGACGACTGGGTGCCGCTCTACGACCGCTCCAGCCTCGGCGGCTTCTACATGGCCTGCGGGACGAGCGGCAACCAGTTCAAGAACGCGCCGCTCGCCGGCCAGTTCATCCGCGCGCTCGTCGACGCTGCCGCCGCCGGCGTCGACCACGACGCCGAGCCCGTGCAGTTCACCGGCGCCCTGACCGGCCGCACGATCAACCTCGGCGCGTTCTCCCGCCGCCGCGATCGCGCCGAAACGTCCGGCACCGTCATGGGCTGAAACCCGGAATCGAGGTTCATCCGGGGTCAGGACGAGCAATGGATGCACGTGCTCGTCGTCGGCAGGGCGAGCACGCGTTCCAGCGCGACGAGACCGCCGCATACCGAGCACGTCGTGATCGTGTCGGCGTCGAGACGGTGCGTCGCCGCCTCGAGGGCGACGAGATCGCCACGCGCCGCGTGGAGCAGGGCCGTCACCTGCGCCCGCTCGTAGGCAATCGTTGCGCCCTCGGGGTCGTGCTCGTCGTCGGTCGACGTCAACTCCGCACCGGCGACGATCCCGGCCAGGTTGCGTTCGAGCGCGGAGATCTGGTACTCGGTTCGACGGCGGGCCGCGTCGATGGCCTCCCCCACTTGTCGCTCCTCGGCCGCCACCATCGTCGGAGTGTACGGCCGTCATTACTGCGCCCCCTAGACCCCATCACCGGGCTGCGCAGGCGGCAGGTAGCTGGCGCTCGCGCCCGGTCGGCTGCGAAGACTCAGCCGTCATCCCGTCAGGGGATCGGGACTCCGTCTCCGTCGTCGGGATCGCGGTCCGCGTCGCCGCTGTCTTCGCCGTCGTCGTGGGTGTAGCGCCAGCGGAGTTGGGCGCGGAGTTCGTCGAGGCGGTCGATGGGTCGTGCGGGGTGTGCTGTGGCGCCGTGGTCGTGTTTGTCGGGGTGGCGGTTGTGGGTGGTGCATTCGAGGCGGCCGTTGAACTGGCTGGTCGGGCCGCCGTCGACGCGGGCGACGATGTGGTCGACGTCGCAGTTGTCGACGGGGGTGTCGCAGCCGGAGGGGTGCTGACAGTGGCGGTCGCGAACTTCGACGGCGCGTCTGACGGCGCCGCAGAAGCTGCGCCGCCGGGACACGGAGATGATGGTGGTCGGCCCGTCGAAGAGCACGGTTTCCATGTCGGCGTCGCCGAGCCAGGGGGTGAGGGCGCCAGGGGCGACGACGGCACCGTTGGCCAGTTCGCACAGCTTCGTGAACGTGTCGTCGCCGAGCAGGACGGTGAACAGCGGTTTCGGGCGTTGGGCGTCGGCGGGGGTGGCGGCGGATCGTCGGGCCATCTCGATGAGGGCGGCGGCGCGGCGTTGGGTGGCGGTGCGCACGACGCCGTCTCGTTGGTCGGCGAGGTAGAGGAGTCGTTCGAGGCGGGACAGTTCGGCGGTGACGGCGGCGCCGCCGACGGCGTCGAGGCGTCCGTTGATGACGACGGCGCCGTCGAGGGTGGTCGAGGCGTGGAGGTGGCTACGGTCGAGGTCGCGTTGCGCCGTGTCGTCGGCGGCGATGTCGTCGGCGCGGTGACACCAGTAGTCGACGAGGCGGACGGCTTGGGCGTAGCGCAGCTTGGCGCATTCGTCGACGAGCACTGCTTCGTGGTCGGCGAACACGCTGTTGCGCCACGGCTGGTTGGCGCGGGCCAGCAGGTCGACGTGGTCGAGCGACAACCGCCCGGCGGTGACGGCGGCGGCGGTGTGGGGCATGGTCGCCAGGTGGCGGGCGCGGCGCAGCTCAACAGCGGCGGTGGTGACGGAGGTGTGGCACTCGCGAGCGAGGCGGGATTTGGCG
>JALZMG010000464.1 GCA_030858325.1 Actinomycetota bacterium
CCCGCCAGCCGCCCGCCGTGACGAGCCGACGCGCGCCATGGCGCCCAATGGAGGTTCCGGCCGGCGCACGATCGAGTCGACGCCCCCGGCGGGCGGCCGCCGGTCCCAGGCCACGACCGAGTTGCGTCAGGCCGTCGGCGGTCGCGAGCACGAGTTTCTCGGCATCGGCCTGATCGGCGGCGGCACGCTGCTCGCTCTTGCCATCTACCTCAACCTCGCCGGCCCGCTCGGACGGGGCATCGAGACGCTCGTTGGCTGGATCGTCGGTCTCGGGCGCTACGCCGTCCCCGTCATCTTGATCTTCGTCGGCATCGCGCTCGTCAGGCGAGGGAAGTCGGCGAGTCCGTTCCGCCTCGCCGTCGGCTGGATCCTCGTGGCCGTGGCCACGCTGGGGCTGGCGCACATCGCCAACGGACCATCCGGCTTCGGCTCGGCCCGCGCCCTCGGCCGTTCGGGCGGCTACCTCGGTGCGCTGGCCAGCGAGCCGCTGCGGGCGCTGGTCGCCTCGGCGGGCGCCGTCGTCGTCCTGCTCGCCGTGGGCCTCGGCGGCGTCCTCTTGATCACCCAGACGTCGTTGCGGACGATGGCCGCGAACACCGGCAGCGGCGTCGCCTCCATCGCCCGCCCGCTCGGTCGTGCCGCCCGCCGTGCCCTGCAGGATCTGTCGTCGCTGAGCAGCGACCGTGACGACGACACGGCCATCGAGGTGCGCTCCCGCGACGCCGGCCGCGCGCTCCCCCCGCCGACCATCTACGACGCCGCCCTCGACTTCGGCGACGACCCCGCTCCGCCGCGGGAGCGTCGGCGCACGACCGTCGCCGCCGGCGAGTTGGGCACCGGCGCCGTCGACGGCTGGCAGCTGGGGCAGTGGAAGCTGCCGCCGCTGTCGTTCCTGCGGCGCACCGGTGCCCAGAGCATCAACCGCGCTGAGGTCGAGGCGCGTGGTCGCGTGCTGCAGGAGTCCCTCGAGCAACACGGCGTGCAGACGTCCCTCGTCGGGATGACCGTCGGCCCGACCGTCACCCGCTACGAGCTCGAGCTCGGCCCCGGCGTCAAGGTCGCCCGCGTGACCAGCCTGCAGCGCGACATCGCCTACGCGATGGCGGCCACCGACGTGCGCATCCTCGCCCCGATCCCCGGGCGCTCGGCCATCGGTGTCGAGGTGCCCAACCACACCCGGGCGCCCGTCACGCTCGGCGACCTGCTCGTGTCGCCGGAGGCCGGCGCAGCCACCGGTCCGCTGGAGGTCGCCATCGGCAAGGACATCGCCGGGCGCTCGATCTTCTTGGATCTCGCCACGACGCCGCACCTGCTGATCGCCGGAGCCACCGGCGCCGGCAAGTCGAGCGGCATCAACTGCATCATCACGTCGCTGCTCATGCGCACCACGCCCGAGCAGGTGCGGCTCATCCTCATCGACCCCAAACAGGTCGAGATGGGCCAGTACAACAAGCTCCCGCACCTCCTGACGCAACCCGTGACGAACCCGAAGAAGGCGGCGAACGCGCTCGGCTGGGCGGTCAAGGAGATGGAGCGCCGCTACGACATCCTCTCCGAGATCGGCTTTCGCGACATCACGGGCTACAACGCCGCCCACGACCGTGGTCAGCTCACGGGTGAGACCGCGACGAAGACGGCCGGCTCGCCCGGCGGTAACGACGGCCAGCAGTACGAGCGGATGCCGTACATCGTCGTCGTCGTCGACGAGCTCAACGACTTGATGATGGTCGCCGCCCGCGACGTCGAGGAATCGATCACGCGGATCGCCCAGAAGGCGCGCGCCGTCGGCATCCACCTGATCGTCGCCACGCAGCGGCCGAGCGTGAACGTCATCACCGGTGTCATCAAGGCCAACATCCCCGCGCGCATGGCGTTCACCGTGTCCAGCCTCACGGACTCGCGCGTCATCCTCGACCAGCCCGGCGCCGAGAAGCTCGTCGGGCGCGGCGACATGCTGTTGTTGCCCGGCAACTCGTCGGTCGCCCAGCGCATCCAGGGCTCCTTCGTCGACGAGGAGGAGGTGCGCAAGGTCGTCGCCCACTGGCGCCGCCAGGCCCCCGAGGTCAGCTACGTCAGCGGCGTCGAAGCCGGGGCCGGCGACAACGGTGCCGAGGACTCCGTCACGTCCAGTGCCAACGCCTACTCGGCGACGGCCACCGACGACGACGACGATGCGGCGATGTTGCGCCAGGCGATGGAGCTCGTCGTACGCAGCCAGCTCGGCTCGACGTCGATGCTGCAGCGCAAGCTCAAGGTCGGCTTCGCCAGAGCCGGGCGGATCATGGA
>JALZMG010000513.1 GCA_030858325.1 Actinomycetota bacterium
CGCCTGCCCGGTCGACGGACCGTCGGCATACTCGGACACGTATGGCGCCCCACGCTCGGGCGGGCGCAGCCATGAAGGCGTGGACATGCTCGGTCGGACGGGCACCCCGCTCGTCGCCGTCGAGTCCGGGTCGGTGTTCTTCAAACAGACCAGCCTGGGCGGGAACTCGGTGTGGCTCACGGGCAACAGCGGAACGAAGTACTTCTACGCCCATCTCAGCGGGTTCGAGGGCTCCAGTCGCAGCGTCTCGCGAGGTGAACGGATCGGCTATCTCGGCGACAGCGGGAACGCCCGTGGGACGCCGCACCTGCACTTCGAGGTGCATCCCGGCGGCGGCGCTGCCGTCAACCCGACGCCGTACGTCCGCGACGCCGGCTGCTGACCCTGGTCAGCGCGTCGCGGGTGGCGCGCCGATGGTCACGGGGTGCGCCGTGTCGGCGCGGGCGGCCAGCTGACCGCAGGCGGCGTCGATGTCCGTGCCGCGATTGCGGCGCACGGTGACGTTCGTCCCCAGGTTGACGAGGAGGTCGCGGAACGCCCGCACGCCCGTCGGTGGCGTACCGGGCGTCGGCCAACCGGGCGTCGGGTTGAGGGGGATCAAGTTGACGTGCGCCGCCGGCTGCAGGCGCCGGCACAGCGCGGCCAACTCGACGGCGTCGCTCGGGCGATCGTTGACGCCGTCGATCAGGGCCCACTCGAAGCTGATGCGGCGACGGTTGACGACGATGAAGTCGCGACACGCGTCGAGCAACATCCCGAGCGGGTAGCGGCGGTTGATCGGCACCAGTTCGTTGCGCAGCTCGTCGTTGGCCGCGTGCAGGCTGACGGCCAGCGTCACCGGCAGGTCGCGCTGGGTGAGACGGCGGATGCCGGGCACGATGCCGACGGTCGAGATCGTCAGGTGCCGGGCGGAGAGTCCGAGGTCGTCGTGGAAGCGACGCACGGCGCCCCACACCGGTGCCTCGTTGGCCAGCGGTTCGCCCATGCCCATGAACACGACGTTGCTCACCCGCCGCCCGCCGTCGCCAGCCCGACGTGCCGCCCTGACGACCTGCTCGACGATCTCGCCGGTCGTCAGATGACGGGTGAAGCCGGCCTGACCGGTGGCGCAGAACCCGCAGCCCATGGCGCAGCCGGCCTGGCTGGACACGCAAACCGTGGCCCGACCGGGGTAGAGCATGAGCACGGTCTCGACCCCGGGGCCGCCGCCGACGGTCCACAGGAACTTGACGGTGTCGCCGGCGTCGCTGACGGACTCGGTGACCGGTTCCAGCGCCGCCGGCAGCTCGGCGTCCAGCCGCCGGCGCAGCGCCAGCGGCAGATTCGTCATCTCCTCCGGCGCCTGCAGCCGCCCGTACAGCCCGTGCCAGACCTGCTCGACGCGGTAGCGCGGTTCGCCGTCGAGCATCACGCCCAGCGCGTCGCGGTCGATGCCGTACCGCGTCGGTGTCACGAGCGTGGAGGGTCGGCGGCGGCACGGACCGTCTCGGCGAGCCGGGTGTACTCGTCGATGCGGCCACGCAGCACGTCCAGGCTGGCCGTCCAGAACTCCTCGCCCGTGACATCCAGCCCGAACGACAGGCCGAGCTGTTCCGCGGTCTCCATGCCCGCCCTCGACAGCAGGTCGTCGTAGCCGGACCGGAAGCGGTCGGGGTCCTCGCGATACCTGGCGAACAGGCCGAGGCCGAACAGCAAGCCGTAGGTGTACGGCCAGTTGTAGTAGTGCGAGCCGTAGTAGTGCGGCTTGAGCACCCACATGTGGCGGTGCGCCGTCGACTGGTCGATGCCGACCCCGTACGCGTCGGACTGCTTCTCGAGCATCAGCTCGTCCAGCTCGCCGACGCCGAGCGTGCGCCGCTGGCGCCTGGCGAACACCTCGGTCTCGAACAGGAACCGGCTGTGGATGTCGACGACGACCTGTGTCGCGCCCTGCAGGTCGACATCCAGTACGGCCAAGCGATCGGTGTCCTGCAGGCGGGCCAGGCCGGCCTCGACGACCAACGTCTCGCAGAAGATGCTCGCCGTCTCCGCCAACGCCATCGGCAGCCGGCGTTGTAGTGGCGTGCGCTCGACGAGCGTGGTGTTGTGGTAGGCGTGGCCGAGTTCGTGGGCCGTGGTCTGCGCGGACTCGACGCTGTCAGACCAGTTCAAGAGGACGAGCGATCGATCGCCGACGAACGACATGCAGAAGGCGCCGCCGACCTTGCCGTCACGCGGCGCGGCGTCGATCCAGCATTCGTCGAGCGCACGAT
>JALZMG010000518.1 GCA_030858325.1 Actinomycetota bacterium
GGTCTGCGGGCTCCGCGGTCTGACGGTCTTAGTAAAACCGCTCGGCGGCTTCACCGGGCCGAACGCCAACGGCCGGACCGTGATCTCGGCCGGCCTGACGCTGGCCATCCTCGTCCTGCCGATCATCGTCATCACGTCGGCCGAGGCCATCCGCGCCGTGCCGAACGCGATCCGTGAAGCGGGCTACGGCGTCGGCGCGACTCGCTGGGAGGTCGTGCGCAGCCACGTCCTGCCGTATGCCGCCCCCGGCATCCTCACCGGTACTGTGCTCGCCGTGGCGCGGGCGCTGGGGGAGGCGGCACCGCTGATCCTGGTCGGCGCGACGACGGGGTTCCTCACCTCCGGCGGCTCGTACTCGCCGGGATCGTTGCAGGAGCGGTTCACGGCGTTGCCGACGGTGATCACGACGTGGGCCGGCCGCCCCGGCGAGGGGTACCGGGAGACGACGGCCGCGGCGATCGTGATCCTGCTGGTGCTGGTGCTCGTCGCCAACGCCGGTGCGATCTTCCTCCGAAACCACTACGAGCAGCAGAGGTGAGCGACGGCATGAGCCCCGACGAGATGCCGGACACCGCCGAGTTCAATGTTCTTTTCGCCGATGTCGTCGCCGAGAGCGAGGACCATCCGAAGCCCGAGACCCACGAGCGGGTCGTCTTCGAGGTCGACGACGTGAGCGTCTACTACGGACCGTTCCGCGCCGTGCGCGAGGTGTCGATGGAGATCGCCGAGCGTGAGATCACGGCCTTCATCGGACCGTCCGGATGCGGCAAGACGACGATGCTGCGGTGCTTCAACCGGATGAACGACCTCATCGACACGGCCCGCGTCGAAGGAAAGATCCACTACCACGGGATCGACCTCTACCAGCAGTCGATCGACGCGACGGAGGTGCGGCGGCGGATCGGCATGGTCTTCCAGAAGCCGAACCCGTTTCCCAAGAGCATCTACGACAACCTCGCCTTCGGACCCCGGCTCAACGGCGTGAAGAAGAAGGCCCAACTCGACGACATCGTCGAGCAGTCACTGCACCGCGCCGCGTTGCGGGACGAGGTCAAGAGCCGGTTGAAGTCGTCGGCGATGGGGTTGTCCGGTGGCCAGCAGCAGCGCCTGTGCATCGCCCGCTGTATCGCCGTCGAGCCGGAGGTGATCCTGATGGACGAGCCGTGCTCGGCGCTCGATCCGATCGCCACCTCGCGCATCGAGGATCTGATGCAGGAGATCAAGGCTGACTACACGATCATCATCGTGACCCACAACATGCAGCAGGCGGCGAGGGTCAGCGATCGCACAGCCTTCTTCACGACGGAGGTCAACCCGGAGAGCGATCGCCGCACCGGTCGGCTCGTCGAGTACAACCCAACGAGCAAGATCTTCTCCAACCCCGACGACGAGCGGACCGAGCAGTACGTCACGGGGAGGTTCGGGTGACGGAGTTCCGCGTCACGCCGGAGCCCGACGAGCACGAAGACCTGCGCTCCACGTTCCACCACGAGCTGGACGAGATCCGTGAAGCGATCGCCAAGCTCTCCGCCGGTGTCACCGAGGCGATCCCGCGGGCGACGGAGATCCTGCTGACGCAGGACCTCGAGGGTGCCGAGTACATGATCCTCGGCGACGACGAGGTCGACTCGAAGTCGCTCGAGCTGGAGGAGCGCTGCTACGCCGTGCTGGCGCTGCAGTCGCCGGTGGCGAGGGACCTGCGCCAGGTCGTCTCGGCGCTGCGCATCATCGCCGAGGTCGAACGCTCGGCCGACCTCGCCGTGAACATCTGCAAGGCGGCGCGCCGGATCTACGGCCACCGCCTCGACCCCCGCCTGCGCGGGATCATCCAGAAGATGGGCGACCAGGCGCACAAGATCTTCAAGGAGGCGACGGAGACGTACCTGACGAGCGACGCCGTGCGCGCCGCCGCCCTGGACGACATGGACTCCTACCTCGACGACCTCCAGCGCCAGTTCGTGCAGGCCATCTTCGAGACCCACTCGGGCGACAAGATCGAGCTGCAGGTGGCCGTCCAGCTCGCCGTCGTCGCCCGCTTCTACGAGCGCATCGGCGATCACGGCGTGAACATCGGCGAGCGCGTCCGCTACCTCGTCACCGGGTGGGTACCCGAGCACGCCGGCGCAGCACGATTCGCCACGCGCGCCGCAGCGAGCGACCTGGAGTGACCATGCGCAGGGACCGGCGGTGTTGACAGCACTCGTCGCCTTCGCCGTCGGCATCGCCGCTGGCGGCGCCGTCGCGTGGTTCGTCAGGCTCCGGGGTGATGTCGACCAACCGGCGCCCGTCGAACCGGTCCCGACGCGGCCGCCGTCGACATCCGTCAGCGTCCACCCGGCAGGGATGATCACCCCGGACTGGA
The DNA here is from genome assembly GCA_030858325.1 of Actinomycetota bacterium. Classification (GTDB taxonomy): domain Bacteria; phylum Actinomycetota; class Acidimicrobiia; order Acidimicrobiales; family Ilumatobacteraceae; genus JALZMG01. Next base: position 2,363 of record JALZMG010000518.1, read on the forward strand.
GCGCCGTCGTCGACCGGCTCACCCTCGGCGTCGTCGTGGCGGCCGCGTCCGGCCGGGTGCGCTACCGGAACCCGGCGGCCAGGGCGATGTCGGGGACGCACCTCGGGCTGCTCGTCGACGACACCGTCGATTCGCTGCTTGAGGCGGCCCGGCGCGGGCAGGCCGCCACGAAGACGCTGGAGCTGTACGGCCCACCCCGGCTGGCCATGGTGATCACGGCATCGCCGTTGCCAGACGGCGAGGCGATGGCGACGATCGAAGACGTCAGCCAACGACGCCGCGTCGACGCGGTGCGCACCGACTTCGTGGCCAACATCAGCCACGAGTTGAAGACACCCGTCGGCGCGCTGGCCGTGCTGGCCGAGGCACTGCTCGACGAGGACGACCCGGCCGTCGTGCAGCGCGTCGCCGACCGCATGGTGCTCGAATCGCACCGGGTGGCCCGCACGATCGACGACCTGCTCGAGCTCTCGCGCATCGAGCTCGGCGAGGAGCCGGTGCGCGACGTCGTCGACGTCGTCGCTGTCGTCACCGAGGCCGTCGACCGGGCCCGCCCGCTGGCCGAACCCCAGGGGATCACGATCCATGCGCTGGAGCAGCCCGCTGACGTGCGCGTGACGGGCGACCGCCGCCAACTCGTCTCGGCGCTCGGCAACCTCGTGGAGAACGCCGTCAAGTACAGCGAGCCGGGCGCCAGCGTGCAGGTGCGCGTTCGCGTGGAGGGGCGCTGGGCCGAGCTGATGGTCGCCGACCACGGCATCGGCATTCCGGCCGGCGACCATGACCGCATCTTCGAGCGCTTCTACCGCGTCGACCGGGCGCGCAGCCGGGACACCGGCGGTACCGGCCTCGGGCTGTCGATCGTCCGCCACGTCGCCACGAACCACGGCGGCGAGGTGCTCGTGTCGTCGCAGGAGGGCGAGGGTTCGACGTTTGTGCTGCGCATCCCGTTGGCCCCGCCGCCGCCGCCGTCGCCAGGCCAGACGAGCCCGTCCCGGGCCAGCGAGCACGGCGAGGTCAGCACGTGACGATGCCGACGGTGCTCGTCGTCGAGGACGAGGCCAGCTTCGTCGAGGCACTGTCGATCGGGCTACGACGAGAGGGCTTTCACGTCGAGGTCGCCGTCGACGGGTACGAGGCGCTGGAGCGTTTCGACGACGTCAAGCCGGACCTCGTGCTGCTCGACGTGATGCTGCCGCGCATCAGCGGGATCGACGTGTGCCGGCAGCTGCGCAAGCGCAGCCAGGTGCCGATCATCATGGTCACGGCCAAGGGCGCCGAGATCGACACCGTCGTCGGCCTCGAGGTCGGCGCCGACGACTATGTCACGAAGCCGTACCGGCTGCGTGAGTTGGTGGCGCGCATGCGCGCCGTGCTGCGCCGGGCGCCGAGCGACGCGGCCGGCGAGCTGGGCCCTTCCGTCGTCACCGTCGGTGACGTCGTGCTCGACCCCGACGAGCACACGGTGAACGTCAGCGGCCAGCCGCTGAGCCTGCCGCTGAAGGAGTTCGAGCTGCTCCACGTGCTGTTGGCCAACGCCGGGCGCGTGCTGCCGCGGGACACGCTGATCGACCGGGTGTGGGGCAGCGACTACGTCGGCGACACGAAGACGCTGGACGTGCACGTCAAACGTCTGCGCAGCAAGATCGAGCCGGACCCGTCCAGACCGGCGCGCATCGTCACCATCCGCGGCCTCGGCTACAAGTACGAACGCACCTAGCGGCGGCGGGCGGGGAGGCGCGGGGGTCTGGGCACACTGACCCCGGCAACGAGGTTGGCGACGGCGCCGGCGCCGACGAGTCCGACAAGCAGGAAGCCGATCTGGCCGGGGATGACGACGACGACCGGGATCAGACCGGCGAGCACCCAGGCCAACTGGAAGCGCGTCTCGAACTGGGCGAACGCCCGCCCCCGGTTGGCGCTCGGAGCGTCGCGCTGGACGATGCTCTCGAATGCCAGCCGGCCCACTGAGGCGGCGAGGTTGACGGCTACAGCCAGCACCACGCCGGAGGGGATCCCGCCGAACATGGCTGTGCCGATCCCGCCTGCCGCAGACAGCACGAGCGCGCCGGCCAACATCCGCTCCTCGGTCATCGACGCGCGCAGGCGTGGGGCGACGATGTTGCCGACCATCGTCGCCAGCGCCGACATCCCGACGGCGAGGCCGAACCACGCCGTCCCCGCCGATTGCGTGCGCAGCCAGAACGCCAGGTGGAAGAACGTGAAGCCGACGCAGCCGCGCAGCAGCAGCATCGTGATCGAGGCCATCCGCAGCCGGGCGCCGTGCAGCTGGGCCCGCCCCAACGGCTGCTCGGCTGTCGCCGCGACGACGTCGGGGGGGAGCCGCGTCGCGCTGCCCAGCGCCACGGCGAAGAGGGCGGCGGAGTACACGAGCGTGACCGACCCGGAAGTTGCCGGGATGACCTGCAGCAGGGCGGCGGGGATGACGGCGACGAACCCGGTCAGGCCGGCGATGACGCCGAGCTTGGCGTTGGCCTCGACGAGGTCGATCTCGGTCCGCACGACGGAGGGCACGAGCGCCGACTTCGAGACGATGTAGGACTTCTGCAGCACCAGGGCGGCGAACACGAGCGGGAACAGCGCCAGGTTGTCGATCCAGATCGCCATCAACAGCGCCAACACGACGCGTCCGACGGCAACGAGCTGGATGACGGTGCGCCGGCCGCCGGCGGCGCGATCGATGACGGGGCCGATCAGCGGGGCGAGCACGACGAACGGGGCGAAGCTGACGACGAGGAACAGCAGCACCCGGCTGCGCGCCGCGCTCGGGTCGATGCTCAAGAAGAGCGAGTCGGCGAGCGCCACGAGCATCGCCGCGTCGCCGCCCGTCATGGCCGCATGCGTGACGCTGAGGCGGCGAAACTTGGAGACCTTCGCCCGCGTCGCCGTCATCGACGGGATGCTACGAGAACGGTGAGTTTCAGGGCTCGAGCCGGGCCAGCCAGAGTCCGGGGGCGTCGAGCTCGTTCGGCGTCGGCACGCCGTCCGGGCGGTGCAGCAGCGGTGCCAGCCCGCCGTCACCGGCCCGGTCGACGACGCCCTGTACGAATGCCTTGCCCCTGCCCACCTGCTCGTCGCCGAGGCGGATGCCGAGGAGTTGCTCGACGAAGGCGTCGCTGGCCGACGTCTCCACACGCCGCCGGCGCACGGCCTCGGCGATGCGCAGCGCGTTGCCGCCGACAACGCGCACGCTAACGGCGTCGACGATCCAGTCCGTGTAACCGACGACCACGGCGACGAGGGCGTCGAGGCGGGGCCGCAGTGCCTGCTGCTCCGGAGACGTCACCGCCCCGAGAAGGATCTCGGGATCGCCGAGCGCCTGTTGCAATGCGGCCATCGGGTCGGCGGACTCGCTGTCCAGCGAGCCCAGCCGGTCGGCCACGGCGCTGGGGTCGGGACGAAAGCCGCCGACGTGCTGGCGCACGAGATCCGACAGGGCGTCGCCGAAGTGCGGCGTCGACAGCAAGGTGTGCCCGGCCAACTCGTGGGCCAGGACCCACAGCCGCATCTCGTCGGTCGGGATCTCCCAGTCGACGGCGAAGGCGTCGATGTTTGCTGGCACCAGGGTCACGGTCGCCGGCCGGCGGGGGATCGGCAGGTCGTGGGTCCCGAAGGCCCTGGTGGCCAGCCGCCCGACCATCGAGCCGACGGCCATGCCGAGCATCGCCGGCGCCATCATCCGCGACAACCCGGCCATCATCGCCATCATTGGGTCGGTCGGCGCCTCCTCGTCGTCGGCGCCGGCCGGCGCGCCGAGTGCGGCGGCCATCTCCGTGAACAGGTGGCGGTAGGCGTCCAACGTGCCGCTGGCCCACTGGCTGCGCGTGACCGTCGCCGGCTCCGGCGCGTCGCCGTCGGTGCCGACGATCTCGGCGACGTGGAACCAGGCGATGCGGGCGAGGTCGGCATAGGCCAGCCGCGTCGCCGGATCGACGTTGCTCTCGGGCGCGCCACCGGTCGCCCCGAGCTGGGAGAACTGGCGGGCGGCATCCCAGTTCAGCGGCCCCTGCCCGGCCAGTGCCTTGGCCAGCTCGCCGAACATCGGCAGTTGCGAGAACGGGTTGTCCGGCCGCTCCTCCGGGCTCGGCTCATCGGCCATGCCCCTCAGGCTATGCCCGAACCGTCCTTCCGAACCGGCCCGTCCGGGCCGGTCGGAAAGGACAGAACGGTCTGGTGCGGTCGGTAGCGTCGGCCGCCGTGACGCAGACGGCCATGCGGCGGGTGCACATCAGCGGGGCCGACAGCAACCTCGGGCCGCGAGTGATGGCGCGGCTGGCCGAAGACCCGTCACTGATCGACGGTTCGGCCGACGACTGCGACGTGGTGGTCCACCTCGGTGCCGCCGACCACGACCTGCGGGCACGCCGGCGCGAGAGCGTCACGAGCGGTGCCGAGACGATGCTCGACGAGGCGACGATCGGCGATGCCAGCCACCTCGTGCTGGTCTCCTCGGCGATGGTCTACGGCGCCTGGGCGAACAACCCCGTGCCGCTGACGGAGAATGCCGTCCTGCGCCCCGACGTGGAGTTCGTGTACGCCCGCCAGCTGGCCACGGTCGAAGCGATGGCCGACCGCTGGCGGCGGGGGCAGCCCGGCCGCACGGTCAGCG
>JALZMG010000409.1 GCA_030858325.1 Actinomycetota bacterium
GGGTCGCCGGGTACGGTCCGCGGGCGCTGGCGCTGGCCGGCGAGGTCGGCGACGGGTTCATCCTGCAGCTCGCCGACCCGCAGATCGCGGCGTGGACGATCGACGCGGTGCGCGCCGCGGCGGAGCGAGCGGGGCGTGACCCCGCGGAGGTCACCATCTGCGTCGCCGCGCCGGCGTACGTGGGCGACGACATGGCCCACATGCGCGATCAGTGCCGATGGTTCGGGGGGATGGTCGGCAACCACGTCGCCGACATCGTCGGCCGCTACGGCGACTCCTCCGATGTGCCGGCGGCGCTGACCGACTACATCAAGGGTCGAGAGGGCTACGACTACAACCAGCACGGCCAGGCCGGCAACACCCACACCGCGTTCGTGCCCGACGAGATCGTCGACCGCTTCTGCATCCTCGGCACCGTCGACGAGCACCTTCGCCGTCTCGCCGAGTTGCGCGAGCTCGGTGTCGGTCAGTTCGCCGTGTACCTCCAGCACGATGCCAAAGACGCCACGTTGCAGTCGTACGGCGAGCACGTCATTCCAGCCCTCGACGAACACGCGCCGGTCACGTCCTGATGGCGCGCAAGGCACTGCTCTTCGTCGTCGCCCTCCTGCTTGTGGCCGCCGGGTGGGAACTGTACAAGGCAGTCGGCCCGGCGACGGGCGGGAAGGTCTTCGGGTGGAACATCCTGCCGCGCACGAGCGATGCGGCGATGCCGCACGTGTGGGACATGGGCAGCCGGCTCTTCGACGACGAGAGCCGCACGTCGGACCGCCCGATCTGGCGGGTGGTGCTCTCCGGCGCGTGGTACTCGTTCCGGTTGGCGTTGACGGGCTTCGTCATCGGGACGATCGTCGGCGTCGCACTGGCCACCGTGATGGCGCGCTTCCAGATCGTGCGCCGCGGCCTACTGCCGTACCTCGTGATCTCCCAGACGGTCCCGATGATCGCGCTGGCTCCGCTCGTCGTCAGCTGGGGTGGCCGATTGCACCTCGGTTCATGGGAGTGGCCGAGGTGGCTGTCCGTGGCCGTCTTGGGAGCGTTCCTCGCCTTCTTCCCGGTTGCCGTGGGAACGCTGCGCGGGTTGGAATCGGCGACGGCGACCTCGCTCGAGTTGATGCGCAGCTTCGCCGCCAGTGGCAGTCAGACGATGCGCAAGCTGCGCTTCCCTGCGGCGGTGCCGTTCATGGTGCCGGCGCTGCGGCTGGCCGCCACAGCGGCCGTGATCGGCGTCGTCGTCGCCGAAATCTCGACAGGGTTGCGCGGTGGCGTTGGGCGGTTGGTCATCGAGTATGCCCGCCAGGCGTCCGGCGATCCGGCCAAGGTGTACACGGCCGTCTTCGGCGCGGCGGTCCTCGGTCTGGCGATGGCCGGCCTCGTCGCCGTGTTCGACGGGCTGATCATGCGCAATCGCCCCCGCCTTGACGGCCCGGAGACCACATGAGCGAGCGAGTTTTCGAGCGAGCGACTCATGATGACGGTCTTTTCGCTCGCTGGTGCGCCATGGAGGCGACGACGGCGAGCGCAGTCAGTGTCTCACTGGTGCGCCGGTGAGCGCTGCTGATGCAGTGTCGGTCAGCGGCGCCGGCAAGGTGTTCAACCGCGGCACGTCCAAGCAGGTCGACGCGCTCGTGGAGATCAATCTCGCCGTCGCGCCGGGGGAGTTCGTCAGCCTCATCGGTCCGTCGGGGTGCGGGAAGTCGACGCTGCTGCGGCTGATCGCCAACCTCATCGAGCCGACGACAGGGGAGGTGCTCGTCAACGGCAAGCAAGCCAGCCGCGCCCGCCTGGACCAGGACTACGGCATGGCGTTCCAGCAGGCCGGTCTGTTCGACTGGCGCAGTGTGGCCAAGAACGTCGAGCTGCCGCTGGAACTCAAGGGGTGGGACAAGTCCCGCCGTCGTGCACGAGCCGCCGAGATGCTGGAACTCGTCAAGCTGTCCGAGTTCGCCGACCATCGCCCGTGGCAGCTGTCGGGGGGCATGCAGCAGCGTGTGGCGATCGCCCGCGCGTTGGCGTCGGGACCGCAGCTCCTCTTGATGGACGAGCCGTTCGGCGCGCTGGACGAGATGACGCGGGAGCACATGCAGGCCGAGCTGCTGCGCATCTGCACGGAGACGGGCACGAGCGTCGTGTTCGTCACCCACTCCATCCCCGAGGCCGTGTACCTGTCGGACCGCGTCGTCGTCATGTCTCCGCGGCCCGGACGGATCACGCAGGTCATCGACGTCGAACTCGGCCGGCATCGTGACCTGGAGACGCGCGAGGATGCGGCGTTCTTCAAGAAGGTGACCGAAGTGCGCGAGGCGTTGCGCGGTCACGAGGTGGACGACATCGAAGCAGCGGTGCGCGGGATCGAGGATCGATGAGCGCAACTGTTCGGGGTGGTCGGGACGGCCCGGGTGCGGCGCGCCAGATCGTCGGCGCCCTCTGGCCGCCATTGCTGTTCGGCGTGGCGTTCATCGGGCTGTGGGAGCTGGCCGTCAACGTGTTCGACTGGAAGCCGTACTTCCTGCCCAAGCCCTCCAGCATCTGGGCCGAGTTCGTCGACAACTCCCGGCTGATCCGTGAGGCGGCGACGGTCTCGGGGACGAACGCCCTGATCGGTCTGCTCCTCGGCACCGTGCTCGGCGTGGCCATGAGCTTCCTGCTGATGCGCTTCCGGCTGCTCAACGACATGCTCGCCCCGCTCGCCGTCGCGCTGAACGCGATTCCGA
>JALZMG010000004.1 GCA_030858325.1 Actinomycetota bacterium
GCGGCGGCGGACGAGGAGGCCCGGGAGTTCCTCACCGCATTCGAGTCGAGGCGGGTGTCGACCGCGCCAGCGCAGAAGGTGGCGGAGCATGGGCTGACCCGGCGCGAGCTGGAGGTGCTCCGCCTGATCGCCACCGGCGCATCGAACGCCGAGATCGCCGCCACGTTGTTCGTCGGCGAGCGCACCGTGAAGGGCCACGTCGGCAGCATCTTCGCCAAGCTCGGGACGCGCGACCGGGCGGCGGCCATCGTGTTGGCCTACGAGGCCGGTGTCATCGTCCCCGGTGTGGCTGCGACCGGATGAGCGTCGCTCGGACACGGCGCGCTCGCGTGCTCGTCGTCGTCCTCGCCGGCGGCGCCGGCAGTCGCCTCGGCGCGCTCACGGAACACAGGGCGAAGCCGGCGATCCCGTTCGCCGGCATGTACCGGCTGATCGACATCGCGCTGTCCAACGTCGCCCACAGCGGACTCGAAGACGTCTGGGTGATCGAGCAGTTCGAGCCGCACGCTTTGAACGACCACCTCGCCAACGGTCGACCGTGGGACCTCGACCGCACACACGGCGGGTTGCGGATCCTGCCGCCGTACCAGCGCGGGGACGGTGACGAGGCGATGGCCTCCGGCAACGCCGACGCGCTGGTCCAGCATCGGCGGCTGCTCGCCGAATTCGCGCCGGACGTCCTCGTGGCGATGAGTGCCGATCACCTGTACCGCCTCGACCTGCGTGACGTGCTCGACACGCACGCCGAGCACGGCGCCACCGTGACGGCGGTGACGACGGACCCGCCGGCCGATGACGACCCGACGCGGTTCGCCTGGGTCAGCGCCGGCGGCGGCGGCGACATCACCGGCTTCGAGTACAAGCCGGACCGTCCCCACGGGGACCGGATCTGCACCGAGTTGTTTGCGTTCGACGCGCCGGTGTTGCTCGACCTGCTGGCCGACCTGGCCGGCGCCGAGTCGGCAGGCGACTACGGCGACGCCCTCCTGCCGGCGCTGGTCGACGGCGGCGGCGCGTTCGAACATCGCCTCGACGGCTACTGGCGCGACGTCGGCACCATCGACACGTACCACCGCGTCCACATGGAGCTCGTCGACGACGAGCCACCACTGCGCCTGGACGACCCGGACTGGCCGATGCTGACGGGCTCGATCATCGGTGGACCCGCGCGCGTCGCCGCCACAGCGACCGTCTCCCGGTCGCTGCTCAGCCCGGGCGTCACCGTCTGCGGCGTCGTCGAAGGCAGCGTGCTCGGACGCAACGTCGTCGTCGAACGTGGCGCCACCGTGCGTTCCAGTGTCGTGCTCGACGACGCCGTGATCAGTGACGGCGTGAACCTGCGCGACTGCATCGTCGACTCCGGGACGATCGTCGCCGCTGGCGACCGGGGGACCCGTGACGACGACTCCGCGATCGTCGTGCACACGTCGCCACCCGCCGGTCGCTGACAGCGGCCACCTGGCGTGCGATCAGCGGCGGGCGCCGCCGTGCTCAGCACTCCGTCTCCTCCGGCGGGATCTCGAGGTCGACGAGGTACGAGTGCACGATGTCGTCGACGCAGCCGTTGACGCGATATCCGGTGTGCTGGTCGGCGGTGACGACGACGAGGCGCCCGTCCTCCAACGTGGCGGCCATCGCCCTGGTGCTCTCCAGCGGCGTCGCCGGGTCACCGGTGGTGCCGATGACCACGATCGGGCCGGCACCGGCCCCGGTGATCTCGATCCGCGGGTCGGTCGTCGGTGGGAAGAACGTGCAGAAGTAGGCGCCGGTCGTGTTCGGGGCGATGCGCGGTCCGGCCTCTTGGAACAGCGGTGCATCGGCATCCTCCTGCTCGACGGTTGCCCGTGCCTCCTCGTCCATGCACGAGATCGTCTGGAACGCCTCCAGCTCGTTGCCCCAGGTCCCGTCGAACATGCGCTGGTAGTACGCGTCGTAGAGCTGCAGCAGACCCAGCCCGTCGCCGTCCTGCGCGGCGGCCAGCGCCTCGGACAGCCGCGGCCAGAAGGAGTCGTCGTACATCGCCTGGATCACGCCCTGCAGGGCGACGACGCGGTTGACGTCTGGGCGATCGGGTTCGCTCGGGATCGGGGCATCGTCGAGCGACTGCATCAGGGCGTCGAACGCGCCCTCGGCGTCGCCGCCGTTGTGGAATGCGCACGACGTGTCGGCGCTGCACTGGGCCAGGTACGTCGCCAGCGTGCCCTCGAATCCGCGCACCTGCTGCAGGCTCTTCTCGAGCGGGTCGGCGTTGGGGTCGCTGGCCCCGTCGAGCACGGCGGCGCGCACCGTGTCGGGGAACAGCGTCGCCCACGTTGCCCCGAGCACGCTGCCGTAGCTGAAGCCGAAGTAGGAGATCTCCGCCTCGCCGAGCGCGGCGCGGATGCTGTCCATGTCGCGGGCCGAGCTGTTCGTCCCGACGTGTTCGATGATCTCGGCGTTGGCGCGTTCGCAACTCTCGGCGAACTCCCTGGCGAGATCCACGATCTGGAGACGCTCGGCGTCGTCGTCGGGCGTGATGTCCGGCGTGGCGAAGAACACGTCGTAGTCGTCGATGCAGTCGACGGCCGGTTCGCTCTCGCCGGTGCCGCGAGGATCCCAGCCCACGATGTCGAAGCGCTCCAGCAGCTCCTGGCCGTAGATCTGATCGGCGAACAGCGCGAAGTCGCTGCCGCCGAAGCCGGGGCCGCCGGGGTTGACGAGCAGCGAGCCGATCTTGTTCTCCTGGTCGTCGGCCAGCCGGCGGGCCATGAACAGTTCGAACGTCGCGCCGCCCGGATCGTCGTAGTCGACGGGCACCTCGAGCAGCCCGGTCTCCACACCCGGCGACCGCTCCTGCCAGCCGAACGGGTCGTCACTCGGGTCCGGCGGATCGGTCGCGTCGGTCGCCGACGGCTCCGTCGTTCGCGGCGGCTCCGCCGTCTGCGGCGGCTCGGGCGTCGCCGTGTCGTCGGTGTCGGTCGTCGCCGGCGGATCTTCGGGAACGGTCGCCGGCGCACTCGTCTCGTCGGGGCCGGTGTCGGCGGACGGAGCGTCGATGGCGTCGGCCCGCTCCGTGGCCACGCCGCTGTCGGTGCCACATGCCGGCGCCAGCGCCGTCAGGGCGACGACGCCCGCCGTCGAGATCCTGCGCCATGCCATGGGCGGTCATGGTAGGTGAGGGTTCGGCGGAGTTGGCTTCGTAGCCTGATCCCGTGCACGCCGGGCCGCCGTCGATGCGTCATCGGGACGCGACGACCGTGGAGGGGGCGCGCCTGTCGTCGGCGACGCTGCGCAGGATCTGGACGTTCGCCCGCCCGTACCGGGCGATGATTGCGCTGTTCTTGGTCGTCATCCTCACCGCCGCGCTCCTGGCCATCGTCCCGCCGCTCGTCGTCCGGGCGATCCTCGACACGGCGATCCCCGATGGCGACCGCGTGCTGATCTGGTGGTTGGCGGCGGCCGCCGTCGGCGCAGCACTCGGCGACGCCCTGTTGCAGATCGTGCAGCGCTGGTGCAGCTCCAGGGTCGGCGAGGGGTTGATCTACGACCTGCGTGGCGCACTGTTCGCCAAGGTGCAGCGGATGCCGGTCGCCTTTTTCACGCGGACGCCGACGGGCGCCATCACGTCGCGCCTGGACAACGACGTCGTCGGCGCGCAGACCGCGGTCACCAGCACACTCGGCAGCGTCGTCAGCAACATCATCGTGCTGATCACGACGCTGGTGGCGATGATCGCCCTTGAGTGGCGGCTCACGCTCCTCGCGCTTGCCGTGCTGCCGCTGTTCGTGCTCCCCGCCCGCCGGGTCGGCCGGCGCCTCGCCGACATCTCCCGAGAGCAGATGCAACACAACGCGGCGATGAGCACGCAGATGACCGAGCGTTTCAACGTCTCCGGGGCCGTGCTCGTCAAGCTGTTCGGGAACCACGAGCGCGAGGACCGTTCGTTTCGCGCCAAGGCGGCGGGCGTGCGCGACACCGGCATCCGGGCGGCCATGTACGGGCGCGTGTTCTTCGTCGCCCTCGGCATGGTCGGTGCCGTCGGCGCGGCGGCGATCTACGGCATCGGCGCGCAGCTCGTCGTGACGGGGGACCTGACGGCCGGAACGCTCGTCGCGCTCGCCGCGCTGGTGACCCGCGTGTACCAGCCACTGACAGGTTTGACGAATGCCCGCGTCGACCTGATGACGTCGATGGTCAGCTTCGAGCGGGTGTTCGAGGTCCTCGACGCGCCGGAGCCGATCAGGGAGCGCCCGGGGGCGATCGACCTCGTCGCGCCGGCCGGGCGGGTGACGTTCGACGACGTCCGCTTCCGCTACCCACCGGCAGTGGAGACAGCCGTCGCCTCGCTCGAGCAGCACGCCCCAGAAGCTGATCCCGACCGGGACGTGCTGGTCGGCGTGTCGCTCGACGTGCGGGCAGGCGAGACGGTCGCCCTCGTCGGTGCGTCCGGCGCCGGCAAGTCGACGATGATGTCGCTGCTCGCCCGCCTGTACGACGTGACGGCGGGCGTGCTGCGCATCGACGGCCACGACGTGCGCGACCTGACGCTGGCGTCGTTGCGCGGGGCGATCGGCGTGGTGTCACAGGACCCGCACCTGTTCCACGAGTCGATCGGCGACAACCTGCGCTACGCGCGTCCAGGGGCCACCGTGGCCGAGTTGGCAGATGCGTGCCGGGCGGCGCGCATCCTCGACACGATCGAGGCGTTGCCGGACGGCTTCGACACCGTCGTCGGCGAGCGCGGGTACCGCCTGTCCGGCGGCGAGAAGCAGCGGCTGGCGATCGCCAGGCTGTTGCTCAAGGACCCCGCCGTGATGATCCTCGACGAGGCGACGAGCCATCTCGACAACGACAACGAGGCGCACGTGCAGGCGGCACTGGACGAGGCGCTGGCCGGGCGCACGGCGCTCGTCATCGCCCACCGCCTGTCGACGATCCGCCAGGCCGACCGCATCGCCGTGCTCGACGCCGGACGCATCGTCGAAGTGGGAACCCACGACGAATTGCTCGCCGTCGACGGGTACTACGCCGCACAGCTGCGTGCCGGCCGCCACTCGCCGTCCTCCGGTGGTGGCGATGGCGACGTCGATGGCGACGTCGTGGGTGCGCGCGACGACGCAGCTGCGGTCTCGATCATCGCGCTCGACGCCGAGGCGCTGGCGCGCCGGGCGGTCGCCGGCGGCGCCGGGTCGTGAGCGTCGGGTCGAGCGC
>JALZMG010000016.1 GCA_030858325.1 Actinomycetota bacterium
CGGGGTCGCGTCGTCGAGGAACGACGGGAGCGCGGGATCGATCGTGGCGCGCGGGTCGACGCTCACCTCGATGCGCCCGGCGCGCAACCAGCCCCCGACCGCTCGCCGGGCCGGCGGGATCGACCCGATCGAGCCGGCGAGGAGCCCAACGACGATGGCCGCCACGAGCAGGCGGCCGCGCCCGCGGCTCCAGGAGCCATCCGCACCTTCCACCGGTCCGCCGACTTCGTCGACGGACGGGTCGACCATCAGGTGCCGGCCGACGCTCGCCAGAACGTCGTCGAGACGATCAATCATCGAACACCGCCTCGCCGGCCAGCTCGGAGCGGAGCCGGCCCATCGCCCGGGACAGCCGGGACTTGACCGTTCCCGGCGGGCAGGCCATGACATCGGCCATCTCGTGCTCGCTGAGCTGTTCGAAGTGACGGAGTGCAATCACGAGTCGGGCATCGGCGTCGAGACGATTCATCGCGGCAATCACGACTTCTCGTTCAGTGTGGGTGACCATGGACGACTCGGGTTCAGGGTTCGCTGCATCGGGGGGACGCGCGGCGACACGGAGTTCGGCGACTCGGCGTCGCGTCCTGGACCGGTGATGGTTGCGAGCGGTGTTGGCCACAATGCGAAGGAACCACGCCCGGAATCCCCGCTCGGGATCGACCGACGCGATTGCGCGCCAGGCCCGCTCGCTCGCCACCTGAACAACGTCGTCGGCGTCCACCGGCGACCCCAGCACCACGGCAGCGACGCGGAGCGCGCTCGTCCGGTGGCGCGCGACCAACTCGCCATAGGCGTCGGCATCGCCCGATTTGGCGTGCCCGAGGACGTCACGATCCGCTCCCTCGATGTGTTCGTCCTACTCGGTCCCGTCCGATGATGCGAGCCGGCCTTCCGATGACGAGAACGGGCCTTTCGATGATGCGAGCAGGAACGTGACGATGGCGTCGATTTCGCCGTCGGAGATCTGCAGCAGTGGCATCTGCCCGGCCCCAGGTCCGCCGGCCGAACCGGCGTACGCCGGTGAGATGAATGCCGTTGGCGTGCGGATCGATTGGGCGACGTACTCCTCGGCTGACATCCCCGCAACTCGCTCGCCGGCCCACGACGGTGCGTCGGCGAGGGACGGCCCCGCGGGAACCATCCCGTTGCTCTCCGGTCCGTCGTGGCAGCCCGCGCAGCCCTTCCACCGGAACAACTGGGCACCGTCCAGCGCCGAGGTCGGCGTGCCGCTGTCGGGACGCGCCGCGGCAGCCGCGAACGAGGTCGATGCCGCCACCGCGGCGGCCGCGGCGTACCACGCCGACCGCGGAATCACGCGCCGGCAGCTGCCGACGTCATGCGGTTGCGCCTGCTCGTCAACGTGACTCGGCCCGCGAATCCACCCATCGCCACGGCCACCGCAAGCGCTCCCCACTGGGCGACGTCCCACGTCCACGTAACGCCAGGAGTTTCGGGACCAAGAACGGCGGCCGAGCCGAGGTCGAACTCCACCCGTTCACCGCTGATCCGCCACGTGTAGCCACCGGCCGCCGGGACGTCGATGGCGGCCACGTGATGACCCACCGCGCCCTGTGGCTCGGCGGCGAAGCGGTGTTCCGCTCCGGTCGAGTCGGTGAGCACGATCGCGAGGTCATCGCTCGTCTCCGGCGTCACGCCGTGGCGCAACACGGTGAAGCCGACGTCGACTGGTTCGCCGGCGCGGAATACGGGAGCTGCGTCGAGCGACACCACGACCCACCCGCCGGCGTCCGACAGAGCCGGCCCAACGACGAGGGCGGCGACGAACACCCCGAGAGCAGCGATCAGCTTCTTCATGCCCGTCCTACACCGGCCGGCCCACCCCGGTTCCACAATCTGGTTGTCCTCGGTCCCATTGCCCGATCTGGTTGTCGACCGTCCCAATTGCGGACGCTCCACCGCCAGATACGCGGCGGACCGTGTGCTCAGCCTTCGGGCGCGAGGTGCCCGGGTCCGAACGACTCGGGGAGCAAATCGCCGAGCGTGAACGTGCGGCGGATGCCGGCTGGGCCGGCGGCATGGATCGGCG
>JALZMG010000038.1 GCA_030858325.1 Actinomycetota bacterium
GCGACGAGCGCCTCGACGATCGGCCCGTGCGCCGGCCGACCGTGCGCTGCCGTCTCGAGCAGGACGCCCACATCGACTGCGTCGGGCAGCAGCTCGCCGGCCGCCGGGTGGTCGGCGGTCCGCACGAACCGCACCGCGGCTCGCGCGATGGCGGCGCGCGTCTCGGCCGTGACCAGATCGCCAGGCCCGGGTCCGAGGCCGACGACGATGATCGTCGCCGCCGACGAGGTCACGTCGACAGCGGCACCACGTTGCGCGTCAAGGAGTCCCATGACCCGTAGCGCGGGTCGACAGTGATGTCGGCGCGCAGCATGAAACCGTCGTACAGCAAGTCGCCGGCAGCTTGTGCGTACAGCTCGTCGACGGCGCCGCCGACCTCGTCGAACGGCAGCATGTCGATGACGTGCCAACCGAACTGTGTCTCCACAGGCCCTGCCGGTTGACCGGGGTGGGCTTCGATGGCGCCGGCCATGAACGCCGGGTCGTACGACTGCACGGCCAGTCCCAACGGCTGGCAGGCGCTGCCCGTGCTCGCCGGGAGCGAGCCACCGGACTCCGCGGCGCCGGGTTCGGTCGAGCGTTCGGCGGCGAGCGTGGCGAAGTCGGCGCCGGTGGCCAGTTCGGCGCGCACGTTGAGCGCCTCGGACTCGGTGGCGACGAGGATGTGGCGCATGCACACGAGCCCCGTCGAGGCCGGATCGGCGGAGTAGCGGCGTTGCAGCGCGGCGCGGTCCGGCGCGTCGATCCGTGTCCGGGCGGCCGCCGCCGCCTGCAGGTCGACGAGGATGTCGAGCACGTCGGCGGGCAGGTCGAGCGCCGGCGACTGCGGGTCGACGGCGGCCAGCACCTGCTGGCGATCGGCGTCGGTGATCGACTCTCCGTTGGCCTCGAGGAACAGCTCGTTCGCGGTGTCGGCGATCAGCGACGCCAGCAACGGGCGGGCGGCCTCGCCGGACACACTCACCGTCTGCAGGTCGGGTTGGATCCCGGTCGTCTCCGAATTCTCGGACAGCACGCGCAGGACGCGCTCGAAGCGCTCCCGAGGGACATCCGTGCCCTCGACCGTCGCCGCGGCGTTGTTGGCATTGAACGTCGCGCACCCGCTCGCTGTGCCGATCGCGGCCACGGCGGCCAGCCCGGCGACGCCCCGGACGATGGACCGGCGGGTGCTCACGACGCCCGAAGCTATCCCGAGTGTTTGGTGAGGGGATGCCCCGCACCAAACACTCGGGCGGCCGGAAACACTCGGGTCGGGGTGGCGCGGGTCGGTGTCACGGGACGGGGGCCAGCTCGTGCGGCGCGTCGGCTTCTTCAGGGACGAGTTGGCGCAGGAACCCGACGAGGAACTCGGCCGGCTCGGCACGGCGCGGGATCGGCACGACGAGTTGGCGGGCGTCCTCTTTGTAGATGGCCTCACGCGCCAGCCGGCGCAGCCGCGTGGCCTGGCTGAGACGCAGCTCGAGCGGCCGCAGACGCGCCTGGTCGGCGGCGATCGTCAGCTCCGTCAGGCCGAGACGGTGGCACTCGGCGCGCAGCGAGCCGACCGTCAGCAACGCTTCGGCAGGAGTCGGCAACGGGCCGTAACGGTCCTCCCACTCGACACGGATGTCGTCGACCTCACGCTGCGTCGTCACCGCCGCGAGCCGGCGGTAGGCCTCCAGCCGCAGCGCCTCCTTGGCGACGTAGTCGGGCGGCAGGTAGGCGTCCGTCGGCACGTCGAGCTTGATCTCCACCGCCCTGGCGATCGGTTCGCCCTTCATCTCCGCTACGGCCTCGGTGACCATCTGGCAGTAGAGGTCGTACCCGACGGCGGCGATGTGACCCGACTGGGCCTCCCCCAGCAGGTTGCCGGCGCCTCTGATCTCCAGGTCGCGCATGGCGATCCTGAACCCGCTGCCCAGTTCGGTGGCCTCGCCGATCGTCTTCAACCGCTCGTAGGCCTCCTCGGTCAGCGTCACGTCGACGGGGTGGAACAGGTACGCGTACGCCCGCTGGCCGCTGCGCCCGACACGGCCACGCAGCTGGTGCAGCTGGCCCAGCCCGAGCAGGTCCGAGCGCTCGACGACGAGCGTGTTGACGGTCGGCATGTCGATGCCCGACTCGATGATCGTCGTGCACACGAGTACGTCGAAGCGGCCGTCCCAGAAGTCGACGACGACCTGCTCCAGCGTGCCCTCGTCCATCTGCCCGTGGGCCACGGCGATGCGCGCCTCGGGGACCAGCTCGCGCAGGCGAGCGGCAGCGTGCTCGATCGAGCGGACCCGGTTGTGGACCCAGAAAACCTGGCCCTCGCGCAGCAGCTCACGGCGGATGGCCTCGACGGCGACGCGCTCGTCGTAGCCGCCGACGAACGTCAGGATCGGCTGGCGGTCGGCGGGCGGCGTCTGCAACAGCGATAGGTCACGGATGCCGACGAGGCTCATCTCCAGTGTGCGCGGGATCGGCGTCGCCGTGAGCGTGAGCACGTCGACGTTCGTCTTCAGGTGCTTCATCGCCTCCTTGTGGGCGACGCCGAAGCGCTGCTCCTCGTCGACGACGAGCAGCCCGAGATCTTTGAACCGCACTCGCTCGCCGAGCAGGCGGTGCGTGCCGATGACGCAGTCGACGTCGCCCGACTCGAGGCCGCGCACGAC
Organism: Actinomycetota bacterium; assembly: GCA_030858325.1. Lineage (GTDB taxonomy): Bacteria > Actinomycetota > Acidimicrobiia > Acidimicrobiales > Ilumatobacteraceae > JALZMG01. The sequence goes on from JALZMG010000038.1 coordinate 2,634, forward strand.
ATCGCGGGCCTGGACCGGCGTGAGGAAGCGGCTCAGCGTCTCGACGCGGATCGGGTAGCCGGCGAAGCGGTCGGCGAACGTGTTGCCGTGCTGCGTGGCGAGCAGCGTCGTCGGGGTCATCACGGCGACCTGCTTGCCGTCCTGGATCGCCTTGAACGCAGCGCGGATGGCCACCTCCGTCTTGCCGAACCCGACGTCACCGCAGATCAGCCGATCCATCGGGTACGGCCGCTCCATGTCGCCCTTGGTGTCGACGATGGCCACGCGCTGGTCCGGCGTCTCCACGTACAGGAACGCCTCCTCCATCTCGTGCTGCCACGGCGTGTCCTGGCCGAACGCGTACCCCTCCGCGCTGACCCGCTGCTGGTACAGCACGACCAGCTCCTGGGCGATCTCCCGCACGGCGGAGCGGACACGGCTCTTGGCCTTGGCGAAGTCCGACCCGCCGAGGCGGTGCAGGACCGGAGCTTCACCGCCGACGTACTGGCGCAGCACGTCGATCTGATCGGAGGGCACGTACAGCTTGTCATTGCCCTTGTAGGCGACGAGCAGGTAGTCGCGCTCGACGCCGCCGATCGTGCGCTTGACCATGCCCTCGTACCTGCCGACGCCGTGCTGGACGTGGACGACGTAGTTGCCGGGGTGCAGGTCCTCGAACACGCCGACGCCGTCACGGCGTCGCGGGCGCGCGGTGCGGTGGGCGCGGCGCCTGCCCGTCAGGTCGCTCTCGGCGACGACGGCGAGCTTGACGTTCGGCAGCGTGACGCCGCGATGCAGCGGGGCGACGACGATGTGCCCACCTGGCCGCGTCAGGTCCCCGCCGCCCGGCGGGTGGACGGGTAGGTCG
>JALZMG010000044.1 GCA_030858325.1 Actinomycetota bacterium
GCGTGCGCCCGAGGCCGGTCAGCCCGACGATGTCGGCGTGGCGGCCGGCGTGACCGAGCAGGCCGGCTCCGCTGCCGCCGACGAGGATCGGCACGCGGGCCTGAACGGGTGGCCGCACCGACGCCGCCCGCAGCACGAACTGCTCGCCGTCGTGATCGACGGTCTCGCCGTCCAGCAGGCGGCGGATCACCTCGACGAACTCGGCGAGCTGCGCCTTGCGCGCCGCGGCTGATGCGAACGGTGTCCCGGTCGCCGCGAACTCGGCCGGGGTGTGGCCGGCGCCGAGGCCCAGCTCGACGCGCCCACCGCTGATCTGATCGAGCGTGGCGATCTCGCGGGCCAGCATCACGGGGTGGTGGAGGCAGGCGTTGAGCACGAACGTGCCGACCCGGATGCGGCTCGTCGCCGCGGCGACCGCCGCCAACGTCAAGAGTGGGCTCCAGTCACGGCCGACGTGGTCGGCGACGAGCACGACGTCGAAGCCGAACTCCTCGGCCTCGGTTGCCGCGACAACCGCGTCGGTCACCGTGTTGGTGTGCAGCTGCAGTCCGAAGCGCATCCCGCCAGTGTGGCCGACGACGGCCGACGCCGGGGTGGCCCGGCTGAGCTCGTCAGACGACGACGACGGTGGTGCCGACGTCGGCGAACTGCCAGAGGAACGCGGCATCGGGATTGGCCTGGCGCTGGCAGCCACCCGACATCCTTGTGCCCAACTCGGCCTCCGTCTGGTACGGCGAACCGTCCTCGACGTGGATCGGGATCCCGTGGAAGCCGATGGCGCCGATGTCGGTCTTCAAGTAGCGGATCATCAGCGGCAGGATCGCCCGGCCGTTCCATGCCGTCGACTCCTCCGAGCGGCTGTACACGGTGTGCGTCCCCGGCAGCTCGTTGGAGTACTTGCTGCCCGTGACGAGCCAGGAGCGCACGATGTCGCCGTCCTCGGCGACGGCCCACGCCCGCTGGCCGGCGCGCTCGTACACCACTCGCCGGCCACTGCCGGAGTTCGCGGGCAGCGGCGGGGCGTCGGCACCGGTGCTCGACACCGACGACAGCGCCATCCCCAACTCGTCGACCGCGCCTGGCGGCGGCGGCGGCGTGCGCACGACGAACTCCCGCTCGTCGGGCCAGACGTCGACGGAGATCGCCGTCTCCCGCCCGGCGACGCCGTCGACGAACAGGTCGCGCTCTTTTTGCACCGCCTCGACGGCGGCGAACGTGGCCGGGCCGTACTCGCCGGTGATCTCGCTGTCGAGGTAGCCGGCTCTGATCAGCGCCTGCTGCAAGCAGCGCACGTCGGTCCCCTTGTCGCCGGGGCCGAGCTCGTCGGCGATCACGCAGTCGGCGGCCATCGGCTGCTCGACGATCACCTCGGCGGCGGGGTTGACGATGTCCAGGTCGGGGACCGCCTCGCCGGCTGCCGGCTGCCCGGTGTCCTGTTCGAGTGCCGTGGCCTCGTCGTTGCCGGCGATACCAGCACCCAGCGAGCCCGCGGCCTCGCCGGGGCCGTTGTCACCGCCCGCCGTCACGACGGCGAGCAGCCCGACGGCGGCGAGGATGACGACGAAGGTCGCCGACAGCACCTCGCGCCGACGCGCGTCGGCACCGCGCTGGCCGCTGGGCGCACGATGCTGCCGGTTGTCGTTCATCACCGATCCACCTGGTCGAACGGGGGACTCGAGCACGTGCTCGCGGCACCCAACGGTCGCGAACTGCGCCAGGTTAGCTGCGCGATCGAGCCGCCGTCGGGACCGGGCGGCGGATGTCGCCAGAGGTTCAGTTGGTGTCGCCGACGTGCCACGTGCCGTTGGAGCGCAAGAGCGCAGCCAGGTCGCCGGGACCTTTGCGTTCGGCCGCCTGGGCCAACTGCGCCCCGATCGCCGACGCGTACTCTGGTCGGGAGACGCGACGGAAGACCCCGAACGGTGTCGGCGAGTGGTCGTCGGTGCTGAGGCGGGCGAGCGCGAACGCCAGGCTGGGATCGGCCCGCTCGGCATCGTGGACGAGCAAGGCATCCTCACCGAAGTCGGCGACCTCGACGAGACGCAACTGGCCGTCGGCACCCATCGTCACGCCGCGCTGGCGGTCGGCGCCGAAGCGGATTGGCTCACCGTGGACGAGCTCGATCAGCATCTCGTCGCGCGCCTGCTTCTTCGTGATCTCGTTGAACTGCCCGTCGTTGAACACGTTGCAGTTCTGGAAGATCTCGACGAAGGACGCACCGCGGTGGTCGTGGGCGGCGCGGAACGTCTCCATCATGTGCTTGCGGTCGAGGTCGTGGGTGCGGGCGACGAAGCTGGCTTCGGCCCCGAGCGCGACGGCGAGCGGGTTGAACGGCGGGTCGACCGATCCGAACGGCGTCGACTTGGTGACCTTGCCGACTTCGGACGTGGGGGAGTATTGCCCCTTGGTCAGCCCGTAGATGCGGTTGTTGAACAGCAGGATCGTCAGGTTGACGTTGCGCCGCAGCACGTGGATCAGGTGGTTGCCTCCGATCGACAGCCCGTCGCCGTCGCCGGTGATGACCCACACGTCGAGATCCGGCCTGGCCACGGCGACGCCGGTGGCGATGGCCGGGGCGCGCCCGTGGATCGAGTGCATCCCGTAGGTGTTCATGTAGTACGGAAAGCGGCTGGAGCACCCGATCCCGGAGATGAACACGGTGTTCTCCGGGGCCACGCCGAGTTCGGGCATCAGCTGCTGGACGGCGAGGAGGATGCCGTAGTCGCCGCAGCCTGGGCACCAGCGCACCTCCTGGTCGCTCGTCCAGTCCTTCTTCGTCGTCAACGGCACGGCGGTGTCGGTCATGAGTGCGACCTGTCCTTTCCAATCGGCCTGATCGGGCCGATCCCGAAGGACAGCACGTTCTTCGTCATCGGGCCAGCTCCGCGTCGATGGCGTCTTCGATCTCCCTGGCGATGAACGGGAGGCCCTGAACCTTGCTCAACGAGCGGGCGTCGACGAGGTAGTCGGCGCGCACGAGACGGGCCAACTGACCCCTGTTCAGCTCGGGGATGAGCACTTTGGCGAAGCGCGCCAGGACGTCGCCGAGGTCAGCCGGCAGCGGGTTGAGGTGCATGAGGTGGACCCACGCGACCTTGCGCCCCGCCCGGCGGCGGCGCTGCACGGCAGCGTCAATGGCCGCCCACGTGGAGCCCCAGCCGAGCACGCACAGCTCGGCGTCCGCGTCGCCCTCGAACTGGGTCGGCGGCATATCGGCGGCGACGGCGGCGATCTTGGCCGCCCGCACGTCGACCATGCGCTGATGGTTCTCCGGCGTGTAGGAGATGTTCCCGCTGCCGTCGGCCTTCTCGATCCCGCCGACGCGATGCATCAGCCCGGGCGTGCCGGGGATCGCCCACGGCCTGGCCAGCGTGTCCGGCTCGCGCAGGTACGGCCAGAACTCGGGGTTGCCGCCGGCATCGGTGTGATTCGGCTCGGTGGCAAACGGTACGGAGATGTCCGGCAGGGCCTCGACGTCCGGCAGTCGCCATGGCTCCGAGCCGTTGGCCAGATAGCCGTCGGACAGCAAGATCACGGGCGTGCGGAACTTGACGGCGATGCGCACGGCCTCGATGGCCGCTTCGAAGCAGTGCACCGGGCTGCGCGCGGCGACGATCGGCAGCGGCGCCTCGCCGTGGCGGCCGAACATGGCGATGTTCAAGTCGGCGGCCTCGGTCTTCGTCGGCAGCCCCGTCGACGGCCCGCCGCGCTGGATGTCAACGATGAGGAGCGGCAACTCGACCGACACGGCAAGGGAGATCGTCTCGCTCTTCAACGCCAGGCCGGGACCGCTGGTCGTCGTGACACCGAGGTGGCCGGCGAACGCCGCGCCGAGGGCCATGCCGACGGCGGCGATCTCGTCTTCGGCCTGCACCGTGCGCACGCCGAAGTGCTTGTGCTTGGACAGCTCGTGGAGGATGTCCGAGGCCGGCGTGATGGGGTACGACCCGAGCGTGACGGGCAGCTTGGCCAGCTGACCGGCGGCGACGATGCCCCACGCCAGCGCCGTGTTGCCGGTGATGCTGGTGTACTCGCCAGATGGCAGTGCGGCCGGGCGCACCTCGAAGCGGTGGCCGACAGCCTCGGTCGTCTCGCCGAAGTTGTACCCGGCGACGAACGCGGCGCGGTTGGCGCCGGCCACCATCTCGTTCGTGGCGAACCGCTGCTCGATCCACCGCAACGTCGGATCGGTCGGGCGGCTGTACATCCACGACACGAGCCCGAGCGCAAAGAAGTTCTTCGACCGTTCGGCGTCACGCGGCTTGACCCCGAGCGGCGCCGTGGCCTCCTTGGTCAGCGACGTCATCGGGACGCGGATGACGCGGTACCCGTCGAGGCTGCCGTCGTCGAGCGGGTTCAGCGTGGCCCCGGTGGGGTCGGTGTAGCCGGCCTTCTCCAGGTTGCGGTCGTCGAACGCGTCCTCGTTGAGGATCAGCGTGCCCCCGGTCTCGAGGCGGCCGAGGTCGGCACGCAGGGCCGCCGGGTTCATCGCCACGAGCACGTTCGGCTCGTCGCCCGGCGTCGTGATCGGGTGGTCCGAGATGTGGACCTGAAAACTGGACACGCCGTGGACCGTGCCGGCAGGGGCGCGGATCTCGGCGGGGTACTCGGGAAGGGTCGAGAGGTCGTTGCCGTAGGCCGCGCTGACCGACGTGAACCGGTCACCGGTCAGCTGCATCCCGTCGCCGGAGTCGCCGGCGAAGCGCACGACGACGCGGTCGAGGATCGTCGCGGCGTGTTCGCCCCTGACGCTCCCGGCGACCACCACGGCGGTTGTCGTGGTGTCCGACTCGGTCTCGCCCCTTCCCCTGTGGGCAGTGTCGGTCATGTTGTGCCGCCGGCGTGGTTGCCAGCCTCCTCCGTGCCCAACCGTAGCCTTGCCAGGTGCGATTCGTGCGGTTGGCACAGGTGTCCGACGCGCTGACCGTGACATCCAAGCGCGGCGAGAAGGCGGCACTGCTCGCCGCCGTGTTGCGCGCCGCGGCGCCTGACGAGGTGGCTGTCGTCGTCGGTGTGCTGACCGGCACCCCGCGCCAGGGCAGCAGCGGCGTCGGCTGGCGCACCTTGCGGGGCGTCGACGCTGTTGCCGCGACGGAACCGACGCTCGACGTGCTCGACGTTGACGAGGCCCTCCAGCGGCTGGCCGGAATGTCCGGCGCCGGCGTGCAGGGCGCGCGGCGGGACGTGTTGACAGCGCTGTTCGCCGCAGCCACGGCCGCGGAGCGACACCTGTTGTGGCGCGTGCTCGGCGGCGACATGCGCCAGGGTGCACTGGACGGTGTCATGGTCGACGCCGTCGCCAAGGGCGCCGGCGTGCCCATTGCGACCGTGCGTCGGGCGCACATGCTGTCCGGTGACCTCGGTGTGACCGCGGCC
>JALZMG010000065.1 GCA_030858325.1 Actinomycetota bacterium
GACGTTCAGTTGACAGCGGCGTCGATCAGGCGCGCAGCGCCTTGATCAGCTGGCCTTTCGACATGCCGGAACGGCCGTCAATGTCCAGCTCCTTGGCCCGTGCCAGCAGCTCGGCCTTGGTCCACTGCTCGTAGGGCCTGGACGAGCCGGGGGTCGTCGTCGCCGCGGCGCGGTTGGTGGCCGTCTCCGCGCCGGTGACGGCGGCGTCGACGTCACCCTCGACGGACTCGATGGCCGAGTCGATGAGGCCGGTGGCCTCCTTCGTGGCCTTGTTCGAGACCTTGCGGCCCTGGGCGGTGGCCTGGCCGCCGACGGTGCGGGCGCTCGTGCGGGCCGTGTCGGTGACGCGACCGGTGGCCGCACGGGCCTGGCCGACGACGGTGTTGACGCCGGTGCGAGTGGCCTTCGTGACGTCCTCGGTGGCCGCACGGGCCTGGCCGGTGACGGTCTTGCCGGAGACGAGGGCGACGTCGAGGACGGCCTTCGTCGAGCCGGTGACGGCCTTGACGGTCGACACGTAGCGGTCGTACGAGGTGCCGGCGATCGTGCGCTGGAGGCGGAAGATGCGGGCGGGGATCATCGGCAGCGCCTCCTCGAAGCGGTCGAGACCGGCCGTGAAGTTCGTGCTCAGCGTCGTCGCCAGCCTGTCGGGGAAAGTGGTGGTGACCATTGGGGTGCTATCTCCTGTCGAGTAGTTGTTAGCTGTCAGCTAGCATTACCGATCCTCGTCGCGATCCCGCCATGACGTTCGTCACACGTGGAAACGCCTTTCTGGGCGCACCGGGCCGGATTCGGCGGTCGACGCGCCCAGATCGCCTTTTGGCACGTGCGCGCCGGCCGAAGACGGCTGCGCCATACAGTCGGCGGCGATGGGCTCGTGGTTGACGGAGCGGCGGCTGACGCAGGTGGCGACCCGGCTGCGGGCGCTGCGCGACGAGTTGTCGATGATCGACGAGCAGCTGACCCACCTCGCCGACGACGCCGACGACCTGGCGCTGCGTGCGCTCGTGGCGGAGACGCCGTCGGCGTCGTTCGAGTCCAACGACGCCCGCAAGCACGTCGACGCGATGCGCCGTCACCGTGACCACGTCGTCGCCGAGATCAGCGGGCTCGAGGCCCGCCAGGACGACCTGCTCGACCGGCTGGGGGGCTGACCGGACGGCGCGCCGATTGCCTGTCGTCGTCCGCCCGGCAGGATCACGAACCTCCGGTCGCGGCCCCTAGGGTTCCGGCATGGCCGGTCACGTCGAGCATCGCGAGGGCATCCGTGGCGGAGGTCGACGATGACGATTCGCGTGGTGATCGCCGAAGACGAGGCGATCATCCGCATGGACCTGCGCGAGACGCTGGAAGAGGAGGGCTACGAAGTCGTCGGAGAGACCGGCCGCGGCGACACCGCCGTCGAGCTGGTCCGTGATCTCCTGCCCGACCTGGCCATCCTCGACATCAAGATGCCCGGCATCGACGGGCTCGAGGCCGCTCGCGTGATCAACCGCGAGAAGCTGTGTGGAGTCCTCGTGCTCACCGCGTTCAGCCAGCGGGAGGTCGTCGAGGAAGCTCGTGACGCCGGCGCGCTCGCCTATCTCGTCAAGCCGTTCCAGAAGAGCGACCTGATCCCGGCGATCGAGGTGGCGATCGGCAGGTTCCGGGAACTGCGGGCGATGACCGGCGAGATCGATGCGCTCGGCGAGCAGCTGGCGGCGCGCAAGGCGATCGAGCGGGCCAAGGGCATCTTGATGGACGAGCTGTCGATGTCCGAGCAGGACGCGTTCACGTTCATCCAGCGCACGGCGATGAGCCGACGCTCGAAGATGCGCGACGTCGCCGATCGCGTCGTCGACGGATCCCTCCGCCCGTGAAACATGCGGACCACGCGAATCAGCGAGTGGCCCCCGGGTTCGTGACCGCTTTGGCCCCCGTCCGCAGCGAGCGTGGATTATCGGGTCGAGCGTTCGGCCGGAGGCCGGGCGGCGCCAGCCGCAGCGAGACACGCGAGCGAACGAGTCTTCGAGCGAGCGGGCCATCGTAATGTCCAAGCTTCTGCTGCTCGACGGCAACTCGCTGACGTACCGGGCGTTCTTCGCCCTGCCGCCGGACATGTCGACGGCCAGCGGGCAGGTCACGAACGCCGTGTTCGGGTTCACGTCGATGTTCATCAACGTGCTCAAGGAACAGCGGCCAGACGACGTGCTCGTCGCCTTCGACCGGCCCGAGCCGACGTTCCGCCACGCCGCCGACGAGACCTACAAGGCCAACCGGGAGGCTGCGCCGGACACGCTGCGCCAGCAGATGGGCCTCGTTCGTGAGGTGCTCACCGCGCTCGGCGTGGCCACGTGCGAGCTGGCCGGCTGGGAGGCCGACGACCTGATCGCCACGGCGACCGAGCAGGCCGTGGGGCGCGGCGACGACGTCGTCATCGTCACCGGTGACCGCGACGCCTACCAGCTCGTCGCCGACCCGCACGTGAAGGTGCTCTACAACCGGCGCGGCGTCAGCGACTACGTGCTCTACGACGAGGCCGGCATCAAGGAGCGCACCGGCGTCACGCCGGCGCAGTACCCGGAGTACGCCGCGCTGCGCGGGGACCCGAGCGACAACCTCCCCGGTGTGCCCGGCGTCGGCGAGAAGACGGCGGCCAAGCTGATCAACACGTACGGCGGCCTCGACGGCGTGTTCGAGCATGTCGACGAGCAGACGCCGAAGCTGCGCACCTCGCTCGCCGAGCACGAGGCGCGCGTGCGCAAGAACCTCGAGGTCAACGTGCTCCACCGGGACGCGCCGATCGAGCTGCCGGAGTCGCTGCAGATGGCGCCGAACCCCGACGAGGTCAGGCGGCTGTTCGACTTTCTCGAGTTCCGCACGTTCGCCGACCGTCTGGCCGAGGCGCTCGGGCCCGCCGCCGTCGCGTTGAGCGCCGACGACCGCCAGCAGCTGCAGGCCGAGGTCGTCACCAGCGCGTCGCCGGTGGCCACGGCCGAGCTGTTCTCGTCCCTGCACGCACTGGACATCGCTGCGGCCTGGGACGGCGAACCCGGCCGCGGTCGACTGCTCGGCCTGGCCGTCGTCACCGACGCCGATGCCGCAGTTGTGACGTGGGTGCCAGGCGACCATTTCGCCGACGCAGCGGTCGCCGGTGCGCTGGCGGCGACGAAGGTGCGCGGCCACGACACGAAGCCGTTGATGCGCTCACTCTTTGCCATCGGGATCGACGCTCGCGGGCTCAACCTGGACACGGCCATCGCCGCCTACCTGATCGACCCGGCGGAGGCGCGCTACGACCTGGCCCACCTCGTCGAGCGCTACACGCGCTTCGCCGCGCCGCTCGACGAGCTCGCCGCCAAGGGCCAGCTCGACTTCGACGGCGCCCAGCAGGACGCGCCCGCGCGGGCGGGGCGCAACGCGCTCGCCGTCCACCACCTCGTCGAGCCGATCACCGCCCGCCTGGCCGCCGAGGGCATGGCCGAGCTGTACCGCACGATCGAGAATCCGCTGGTCGTCGT
>JALZMG010000110.1 GCA_030858325.1 Actinomycetota bacterium
CATGGAACGGCTCGTCCAACCCGACCACGTCGAGCTCGGTCTCGAAGCTGTCGACCTGGCGGCCGTAGCCGTTGCGGCGGACCGTCACGTCGAGCGCCCCGAAGCTGCGCTGGTCGGGTCGGCCGTCGAGGACCTCGCCGGCCAGCAGGATCATCCCGGCGCAGGTGCCGAGCACCGGCATCTCGTCGGACAGCCGTGCCTTGATCTCGTCGAACAGCCCGCTGGTGGTCAGCAGGTTGGACATCGTCGTGCTCTCCCCGCCCGGCATCACCAGCGCGTCGACGCCGCGCAGGTGCTCGGGCCGGCGCACGTCCGTGGTGGCGACGCCGAGTTCAGCGAGCCTCCGCGCGTGCGCCCCGAACGCGCCCTGCAGCGCCAAAACGCCAATCTTGGTGCGGCCGCCGACGGCGCTGGAGCGCCCGGCGTGCCGAACCGGGAGTTCACCCCCGAATTCGGGCCATCCACCATCTGGCTCGATACAGCCGTCTGACACCACCACCGGCTCCTGGGGGCTCCCGGCTGGGCACTACCAGCCTCGGTCGGCGTAGCGCTCGGCGACCTCGTCCATGCCGATGCCGGTCATCGGGGCGCCGAGGCCGCGGCTGATCTTGGCCAGGATCGACGGGTCCTCGAAGTGGGTCGTCGCCTCGACGATCGCTTTCGCCCGCGGGGCCGGATCGTCGCTCTTGAAGATGCCGGAGCCGACGAACACGGCCTGCGCACCGAGCTGCATGGCGAGGGCGGCGTCGGCGGGTGTGGCGATCCCTCCGGCGCAGAACAGCGGCACGGGCAGGGAACCGGCGACGGCGACCTCCTGCACGAGCGGCAGCGGGGCCTGCAGCCGTTTGGCCCAGTCGAACAACTCTGCCGCGTCGGCCTGGCCGAGCTTGCGGATGTCGCCGGTGATCGAGCGCAGATGACGCACGGCCTCGACGATGTTGCCCGTGCCGGCCTCGCCCTTGGAGCGGATCATCGCCGCACCCTCGGAGATCCGCCGGAGGGCCTCGCCGAGATTCGTGGCGCCGCAGACGAACGGCACCTCGAACGCCCACTTGTCGATGTGGTGGGCCTCGTCGGCCGGCGTCAGGACCTCGCTCTCGTCGACGAAGTCGACACCGAGTGCCTGCAGGATCTGGGCCTCGACGAAGTGCCCGATACGCGCCTTGGCCATCACGGGGATCGACACGGCGGCCTCGATGGCCTCGATCATCTCGGGGTCGCTCATCCGCGCCACGCCGCCGTCGCGACGGATGTCGGCGGGGACCCGCTCCAGCGCCATCACCGCGCAGGCGCCGGCATCCTCGGCGATGCGCGCGTGCTCGGGCGTGACGACGTCCATGATGACACCACCCTTGAGCATCTCCGCCAGCCCCCGCTTGACGGGGAACGTGCCCGTGGCGTGCGGTTCCGTGCGCGTCGACATGGCGACCAGCGTACCGGCCGGCCCGCATCGCGACCCGTGTGGATTGTCGCGTCAGCCGCTCTGCGTGTCCGCGTCAGCCGCTCTGGGTGTCATGGCCGCTGGCGTCGGCGAGTTCGACCCACGTGCGCCCCGGGAGCAGCTCGATCGGGGCACCCTCCGGCGTGCGCAGGGTGATCGGCGCGAACCGGTCGGCACGTTCCCACACGCCGAGGTGGTAGTAGCCGCCGGTGAAGACGAACGCGAAGCCGCTGCCGACCGTGATCGCCTCCGGGCTCCGTGCGTCGACGGAGCTCGGCCGGTAGCTGGTGACCATGACGACGACGTTGTTGGCGCTGGCCCGGCCGTCGGTCAGCTGGTGCGCCCCACCCCCCTGGGCGCGCAGGTAGCTGCCCGAGCCCGGATCCCAGTCCCAGCGCACCGGGTTGGTGCCCATCTGCACCTCGACGAACGATCGCAGCTCGAGCGGCAACGGCGCGCCGGGCTCGACGTACTGGAACAGCGCGGTCGGCCGGCCCAGGGCCATCGTCACCTGCTGCCACAGAGGGTCGGTGTTGTTGAACAGGTTGTGCGGCGCCTTGCGTCCGGTGCGGAAGAACCCGGAAGCCGGAGGGCGTCCGGTGTTGTTCAGGGAGATGAACCCGGACTCCTCGATCGCCCGTACGACGCCGGCGTTGCCGCCGCTCCACACGAACAGGGGCTGGTTGAGCCCGCTGAGGAGGTCGACGTCCTGCGTGCGGCCGGAGCGGATCGGACCGACGGGGTTGGCCCCCAGCGAGTGGAACACGGCGGCGAAGCGGGTCTGGCGTCCCTCGACGATCTCCTCGAACACGATGTCGGCCTGGTTGAGGCCGGTCTGCGGGCGGCCGGCGCCGACGTTGTCGATCTTGACGACCAGCGCCGGCCGGTCGGGCGGCAGCTCAGCGAAGCCGAGCGGCCGTCCCGTCAGCGGCATCCTGGCGATCTCTGGCACGAGCGTCGTCGTCGGGGCGACGGTCGGCGGTGTGGCGGTGGTCGGGGCAGCCGTGGTCGGGGCAGCCGTGGTCGGGGCAGCCGTGGTCGCCGCGGCAGTGGTCGCCACGTCCGTGGTCTCGACCACCGTCGTTGCCACCTCGGTCGTCTCGACGGCCGTCGTCTCGACAGCCGTCGTCTCGACAGCCGTCGTGTCGGCGGCGGTCGTGGTCGTGTCGTCGGTTGGCGGCGAGGCGACCTCGTCGTCGCCACCGGCGCACGCGGCGGCCGCCACGGCGACGGCAAGCGCGAGCGCGAGCGTCGCCGGCCGGTGGCGACTCCTGCGGGAGCGGGACTGATGCGAGTTCATCGTGAGGGCAACTCCGGTCGCTGTCAGAGTTCTCGCAACAAGCTGATGCGCTCCTCCAGCGGTGGGTGGGTGTCAAAGAGGCGGTGGACCGACCCCAGCCGACCGTGGTCGCCCACGCCGGCCATCGGTTGTTCGATCCACAGATGGGCGGTGGCCGTCGACGCCGAGTGGGTCACCGTCGTGTCGTCACGCAACTTTTCCAGAGCGGAGATCAAGCCGGGTGGATACCTCGTGAGCTGGCACGCGCTGACGTCGGCCAGCGTCTCACGGCGGCGGGAGATCGTTGCCTGCATCGCCTTGGCGGCGATTGGGGCGAAGATCAACAGCACGAACCCGACGATCGCCAGCGGGTTGCCGGAGTCGCCGTGGTCGCCGTCGCGGTGCTGGCGACCACCGTTCCACCACATCATGCGGATCGCCATGTCGGTGATCAGCGCGACGAACCCGACGAGCGTCACGGCCAGCGTCGAGACGAGGATGTCGTAGTTGCGGATGTGCGACAGCTCGTGGGCGATGACGCCTTCCAGCTCGACGCGGTTGAGCTTCTCCAGCAGGCCCGTCGTCACGGCAATCGCCGCGTGACGCGGATCGCGGCCGGTGGCGAACGCGTTCGGCGCGGGGTCGTCGACGACGTAGACACCGGGCTTGGGCAGACCGCCGGCGATGCACAATCCCTCGACCAGGTTGTGCAATCGGCGGTACTGCTCGGGGTCGGCGGGCACGGCGCGGCTGACGCGCAGGGCAATGACGTCGGCCTTCCAGTAGGAGGCGAGGGCGAGGCCGGCGGCGAGCGCGAACGCGATCACCGAGCCGAACCAGCCGAAGCCGGTCAGGTAGCCGACGGCGGCACCGACCAACGCCGCGACAAGGACGAATCCGGCGATTAGGGCGACGGTGCGGCGTTTGTTCGACCGGATCAGCTCGAACATGGGACGCGTCTCGCGACGGTGGGGTCCATCGTCGGGCTCAGAACTCGACGGTGGGGACCGTGCGCGCGGCCTCGTCGGCCTCGAAGTACTCGCGCCGCTCAAACTTCAAGGCTCGTGCGTAGAACACCGTCGGGACCTGCTGCAGCTTGTTGTTGTACTCGAGCACGCTGTCGTTGTAGAACTGCCGCGCGTAGGCGACGCGGCCCTCGGTTGCTGTCAGCTCCTCCTGCAGAGCGAGGAAGTTCTGGTTGGCCTTGAGGTCCGGATAGGCCTCGCCGAGCGCAAACAGCTGGCGCAGCGCGCCGGTGATCTGGCCCTGTGCCTCGGCCTGGGCGCCTGGGGTGTCGGGCGCGGCGATGGCCGCGTTGCGCGCCTTGATCACGGCGTCGAGCGTCTCCCGTTCGTGAGCCGCGTACCCCTTCACGGTCTCGACGAGGTTGGGGATGAGGTCGAGCCGGCGCTTCAGTTGCACGTCGATCTGCGACCACGCGTTCTCGATCTGGTTACGCCGGCGGATCAAGCCGTTGTACGCGGCGATCAGGTAGATGATCAGCGCCACCACCACGACGGCGATGACGATGAGGACGACAGTCATGGGGCCAAGTGTACGAGCCCGCGTTGCCGACCGTTGGGGACCGCCCGGTGCGCCCGACGCCCTGGCGCTCAGCGGCGCAGCGCGCGCACCAACCG
>JALZMG010000134.1 GCA_030858325.1 Actinomycetota bacterium
GCTCGAGGACGGGCGCCGGCAGTGGCGACAGCGAGGGGACGGTGCGCAGGAGCGCCAGCCCCGGCGGGGCGAGGACAGTGGTGTCCATCCGCGCCAAACCGGCGATGCCGGCCATCGCGATCGCGGCGACGGAGGCCCCGACGACGGCGAGGCCGGAGCGCAGCCCGATGGTCCCGATGAGGAGCGGCATGACGAGCGCACCGATCGCCATCCCGGCGATGATCACGCTCTCCAGCGCCCCGAAGACACGTCCCATCACCTCTGGCGGAGCGACCCGCTGGATGATCGTGTAGGCGTTGATGTCGACGAGCGAGTTGGCCACGCCGATCAGGAACATCGCCGCCAGCGTGGCCCCGAGCGTGGGCGAGGCGACGATCAGGAGGAGCGGCGCCGACCACAGCACGACCCCGATGCCGAAGTCCGTCGCCAGGCGCTCGCGCCTGGCCAGCGTCATCGCCACGAAGCCACCGATCAGCCCCCCGACGCCGAGCACCGAGTCGAGCAGACCGACGCCTGATTCACTGAGGTCGAGGAGCTCGAGGGCGATCGTCACCGTATAGACGGCCGAGGCCCCGGCCACGATCGTCTGGGCCGTGTACAAGAGCGTGATCAGGCGCAGGTGGCGATTGCCGGCGATGGTCCGGAACCCTGCCGTGACGGTGGCGATGAAGCGCTCGTCGGCGGCCGGCGCGGCGGCCTCGCTCGTGTCGTCGTCGTGCTCGGCTGGCGCGTCCGCGCCGGCAGCATCCTGTGCCGGCAACCCCAACAGCATGAGCCCGGACCACGCGAACGTCGCCGCGTTGAAGCCGTAGACGACGGTCAGGTCGGCGATCGACAGCAGCAGCGCGCCGATGGCCGGGCCGACGAAGAACCCGACGCTCTCGACCGTGGACGCGACGACGTTGGCGCCGGTGAGCTCCTTCGGGTTCGTCGCCAGCGACGGCAGCGTCGCCGCCTGGGCGGGGCGGAACGCGGTGCCGGCCACCGACGTCGTCAGGGCCAAGGCGTACACGACGATGGCCGGCGCGTCGGTCTCGATGGCGACGGCGCCGATCACGACCATCACGGCCCTTGCCGCGTCGGCGCCGATCATCACCCGCCGCCGTGGGAACCGGTCGGCCAACGTGGCGAAGAGGGGACCGAAGAAGGCCAGTGAGACGTAGCGCAGGACACCGAACACGCCGAGCGCGGTGGCGCCGCCTTGCTGGTAGGCCCAGATCGACACGGCGATGGCGTAGGCCCAGTCGCCGATGACCGACCCTGCGAGGGCGAGGTTGATGCGCCGCAGGCCTCGGTTGCGGAACACGTCGCGGAACGATCCGACGGACTCGCTCAGTTGTGCGCGCACGACGCCCACGCCTGCCTCCCTGCTGCCGTCGACCCGCCGCCGGCTCGGCAACCATAGCTCGCACCCCGACCACGGGCGGCTCTGTCAGCTCGAGCACACGCCCGGTGTGCCCGTGCTGACGGACGCCGAGTCGCATTGTCCGTATGCTCATCCTCAGCCCGGTCGACCCGGGGCGACGAGAGGAAGCCAGGATGAGCAAGGACGACACGCCGGCCCCGGACGATCGAACGAGGGAGGGTGCCGGCGACACCCCGAACGCCGGGATCGACGACTCCGTCGAGGGTCACGCCGTCAACCACCGGCCGCTGGACAACGGCACGGCCGCTCTACGTCGGCCCGTCGAGTAGATCGAGCGGGAGCGCATTCACTCAGGGGCGGCCGGACGGGCGGGGCCGCCCCTGAGCGCGTTCAAGTTCTCGCGTTGACGGCAACGGCGGCGAGGACGGTGCGCGCCTGCCATGGCGTGATGCCCGGGTGGGCGCCGACGATGCGGGCGAGGTGACCCGAGACGACGGCGGCGCTGAAGCTGTTGCCACTGGCGACGACCCGCCCACCACCCTTCCAGGCGACCTCCACGTCGATGCCTGCTGCTCCCCACTCCGCCGGACCATCGGGGTTGCACCAGACGTTCTCGAGGTCCTGCCCCGGCCCGCAGGCCACCGAGCAGACGCCGGAGAGCTCGCTCGGGATCGTCCGCTTGCGTTCGTTGTTCATCGCCGCCACCAGGAGCACCCGAGCGAACGACGCCCTGTCGACGAGGTCCCAGAACGTGTCGAGGTGGTCGTCGTTGTTCGTCGACAAGCTCAGGTTGACGACATCGACGCGCTGGTCGATACACCACGACATTGCCGCGGCAAAGCTGTCCGCGCCTCCGCGCAGGTTGGCGCCGAGCACGCGCACGCTGATCAGCTCGACGTCCGGCGCCAGCGCCCGGATCAGTCCGGCGCACGCCGTGCCGTGGCCGTACAGGTCGTCGTGGGGCCCGTCGACGAGTGACATATCTCGCCGGTCGCCGTCGCTGACGCGCACGTCGACGGCGGCAGCGACACCACTGACGAGCGGATGGTCGGCTTCGATGCCCGAGTCGACGACGGCGACGCGCACACCCCGTCCGCTGGCGTCGCCGTAGGCCCACTCGCGGGTGACGGTGCCTGGTAGGTCGAGGTGCGGGGCGGCACCGAGCCCTCCGTCGAAGAAGGTTTCCGACCAGGCGGGACGGAGGTCGCTCACCGTCGCCGCCGACCGAGCGAGAGGTCGACGAGTTCGTCGATCAGCGCCCGCAGCCGCTGGCGCGTCGCCGGATCGGCCTGGCGCACGACGTTCAGCGCAGCGGCGATGCCGGCCAGTTCGACGTCGGGTCGAGCAGTGCCGGCCACTGCACGTCGTAGTGCCGGTGCGAGCGTGTCGTCACGACGGACGACGGCGTCGACGAACGCGTCGAGCACGAGCTGCGACGTGCGGATTGCGTCGGTGAGCGGGATCAGCGCGTGCGCGGCGAGGGTGGCGAAGGCCGACCCCAGCTCCAGCGCGCCGGTCGTGGTCGTCGTGCGGTCGAGCACGGTGAGGATGCCGACCACGTCGCCGCGCTCGCTGGTGACCGGCAGGACGAGCATCGTGTCGGGCACGTAGCCGGTTCGCTCGGCGACGTCGCGGGCGAAGCGGGCATCCGCCGCCGGCTGGTCGATGGCCAGCGCCTGACCGGTGACGGCGACGAAACCGCCGATGCCGCGAGTGACCGGGAGCTCGGTGCCGACGATGGTCGCCGCGCCGGTGCCGGCGGCGGCGAGGTAGCGCAACTGTTCCCCGACGAGTTCGGCGATCGAGCAGGCGGCGGCGCCGAACGCGCTGCGTGCGGCGGCGCACAAGTCGTCGAGCTGGGCGCGCCAAGGATGCGGGTCGAGCAGCGGATCGAGATCGACCAGTGCTTCGGGGAGTTGGGCGAGCAGGTCGCGACGGCGCACGGCGCGATCATGCCGCCCGCCGGCTGGCGATGTGTGGACCACCGGCCGGCGAGCCGGGCCGTAGGCTCGCCGGATGGAGCGGGGCCTGCTCGGGGCACTGCCAGAGGCCGAGCGCCAGGCGGTGCGGGCCTCGATGGTTCGCAAGAACTACCGGCGTGACGAGACGCTGTTCCACGAGGGCGACCCCGGTGACCAGCTGTTCGCCATCGAGAAGGGGCGAGTGGCGATCCGCATGACGACGGTCCTCGGCGACGTCGTGACGCTCAACCTCCTCGGCCCGGCCGACACGTTCGGCGAGCAGGCCCTGCTCGAAGCGGGAGCCCGCCGGACGGCGACGGCGATCGCGCTCGAGCCGGTGGAGGTCAGGACGCTCCATCGGGACCATTTCGACGAACTGCGCCGGCGCCACCCCGCCGTCGACCAGCTGCTCGTCGATCTCCTCGCGACGCAGGTCCGCCGCCTCTCGGCGAGTCTGCTCGAAGCCATGTACATGCCCGTCGATCGTCGAGTCGTTCGTCGCCTCGCCGAGCTGATGAACCTCTACGACGGGGGTTCGACGCCCGTCGTCGTGCCGCTGCGCCAGGAGGATCTGGCGTCGATGGTCGGGACGACGAGACCGACGTTGAACCGCGCCCTGCGGCAACTGGCCGACGACGGGCTGATCGCACTCGGCCGTGGAAGGGTCGAGATCCACGATCCGATCGGGCTGGCGGCGCGTGCGAGGTGAGGCCGTGCCAGCAGACGCCGCCGAAGCGAACCGGACGGCGCGCGGCTGATCCTCACCGGCCCCCGCTACGTTTCGTCTGATGACCGGGATCGCGCGATTCGGCCTCGTCGCCCTCGACTGTCCGCAGCCCCTTGCCCTGGCCAAGTTCTACGCCGCAATCACCGGCTGGGACGTGCGTGGCGAGCCGGGCGACGACGACGACTGGGTGCAGCTCGTCAGCCCGCTGGGCGCGACGATCGCGTTCCAACTCGCCCCCGGCCACCAGCCACCCGAGTGGCCGAGCGACGAGCATCCCCAGCAGCTGCACCTCGACTTCGATGTCGACGACCTGCAAGCCGGTGAAGACGCCATCCTTGCGCTGGGCGCCACGAAAGCGCCCGTCCAACAGGGCGGGGACAGCTTCCGCGTCTACCTCGACCCGTCCGGCCATCCGTTGTGCCTCGTCCACGACGGCTGACCCGTCGACCAACCTGGGTCGACCCCCTGGTCCGGGCCCGTTTCGCCCTCGCCCTCGCCCCTCGCCCCTCGTCCAACGCAGCGGCGACATGGACGTCCAAATGGGTGTCGACCCCGCCGGTGATCGGGCGCGTCTCTACGATGGTCATAGCCAGCCCTTCTCTGTTCATGTGGTCAAGGGGTGGCACGCACGTCCCGAAGGAGACCGTGACGATCGGGCTGCACCCTCGGCAACGCGACCACCGACTCGCACAGAGCGCGGCCATGAGACGACCTTCCTGAACGTGGTCATTGATCCGTCGTTCACGTTGGTCGTCACGGTCTTGGTGCTCGACGGACTCCGGAGCGGGTGACGATCAGCGGAATCGGGCGTTCTCCATGTTGGTCTCACTCTCCAGCTTGGAGGCGCTCGTCGTAGCAGATCTGCCGAAAGAGGTCGGCCAGGGAGTCGAGGCGCCCGAAGTCGTCGACGAAGCTCCCCGTGTACGGTGTGGATTCCCATTCCGGGTGCTCGGCGACGAGTGACGCATCCTCGTGCTCAGCGTGATCCTCGAAGTCGGCGTTGAGACGGTATGACCACGCAGGACGGATGGCGTACATGATCCACGACAGCTGGTAGTAGCCGAAGGCCAGAATCTGGGGGAGCACGCGGCTCTTCGCCACGACCCGCGAGGCAGCTCACGCGTCAGCTCCTCGAGGAGGAACAGGTGCCATTGCTGGTTGTCCTGTTCCCAGCGACTCACCCCGGACCCGATCGAAGACTCGCCTCGCAAACTCCGGCTCGCGTGCGGTGTGGGTGACAGCGCCATACGCCACGTTCTCCCATGCC
The DNA here is from genome assembly GCA_030858325.1 of Actinomycetota bacterium. Lineage (GTDB taxonomy): Bacteria > Actinomycetota > Acidimicrobiia > Acidimicrobiales > Ilumatobacteraceae > JALZMG01. Next base: position 5,322 of record JALZMG010000134.1, read on the forward strand.
TGGTGGGGGACCCGGGCCACGAGCTCGAGTACCCGGACTTCTCCAGCGTCCGCCCGCCGCCGTACACGACGTCCATCAGCCAGAACAGCATCCGGGCATTGAGCCCGGCGCGTCGGCGAGGTGAACGCGATGACAGGTTCCGCAGCTCATGCTCGCGAATCAGATGCTCGTGGTCGAGTCGTTCCATGGGACCGAACGGGGGCCGGCCGCTGATCCGTGTGGCGACGGGACCGATCGCTTCCATGCGGGCAGCCGTCGTCTTCGTGGTCGATGACCGTGCGGTGCGTCGCAGTTCGATGTGCACCGTCGCGACCCGCGCCAACACCTCGGCGCGTTTCCGTCCCGCGTTGCGGCGAGGTTTCGGTCCATCGACTCAGTTTGGCCACGGTCGACCGGCAGCCGCACCGCGTCGACATCGACCGCTGAGGCCGGAGATGCCGGAGATGCTGGAGCAGTCGTACGCTGGCGCTGGTGGTGCGCCACCGTCCATCCCTCCGGCGTCGCATCGCCGTGGCCACGTGGCGACCATCGAGCGACGGCCGGATCTATACGCGGATGGCTCTCGACGCCACGCCGATGCTGCAGTACATCGCGACGACACGCGCCCGGACGGATGTGCCGGTCACGGTGACCCACGTCGTCGGAGCGGCCGTCGGTCGGGTACTCCGAGCGGTGCCCGACGTCGGTGCCCGCGTGGTCTTCGGTCGGATCCGTGCGTATCCGACATGCGATGTCGGGTTCGCCGTCGACATCGCAGACGGACGTGACCTGGCCCCCGTCACTGTCCGTGAGATCGACCAGAAGACGCCCGTCGACATCGCGGAGGAGGTGGTGGCCGCCGCCGCCCGGCTGCGTTCGGGCAACGATCGGCACCATCGACGCAGTAGTGACTTCGTCCGCTGGACGCCGACGTTCGTGCTCCGTCCTGCCCTCGCCGTGGCCGGTGTGCTGGTCGGCGGGCTCGGCATCGGCGCGTTCGGTCAGCCTGGATTTCCTCTCGGCGGAGCATTCATCTCCAATGTCGGGACGCTCGGCCTCACCGAGGCTCTGCTGGCGCCCTTGCCGTTCGCCAGAGTTCCGTTGTACCTGGCGGTAGGTGCCGTGCACGACGTCGCGGCGGTGGTCGACGGCGAGGTGGTGGTGCGTCCAGAGTTCGTGCTGACCGCCACCGCCGACCATCGTCTCATCGACGGGGCTCACGCCGGCAGGATCGCCACCCTCCTCCAGACCCTCCTCGCCAACCCCACCGTCCTCGACGAATCGACCACACCCCGGTGAGTCCGGGCGCTCGTTTCGCGCTCCCGTCATCTCGATCGGCTCGAACGCCTTCGTCACTCACCGATCAATCCGCTCCTGAAAGACGGCCGTGCGCTCTCGACGACGTCAGGTGCCTCGCCCGCTGTGCTCAGGCTCGAACGGTATCGGTTCAGTATCAGCGTCTTTGACCTTCCGTCGCTCCGGACGCACACTGGGCTCGTGACGATCTCGTTGCTCGGGGAGGTGGCGATCGACGGTGGCGCGGCGCACCTCAGTGCCCGCGACCGGGTCGTGCTCAGCGCGCTGTCCATCCGCCCCGGGCGGTCGGTGGCCGTCGGCGACCTCACCGAGGCGCTCTGGGCCGATCGGCCGCCGCCATCGGCCGGCAAGGTCGTTCAGGGCTGCATCGTGCGCCTGCGCCGGGCGCTCGGGACCGGCGCCATCCACGACCGCCGACGGCTACCGTCTCACCCTGCCCCCCGACGAGGTCGACGCCTGCCGGTTCGAGCGGCTCGCCGTGCGCAGCAGGGAGCTGCTCGAGCTGGGCGAGCACGACCGCGCCGCTCGATGCGGG
>JALZMG010000154.1 GCA_030858325.1 Actinomycetota bacterium
GCCTCGCGCAGGCTCGAGTTGGCGGCGACTCCGCCGCCGAGCGCCAGCCCGACGGCGCCGACTGCGGACGCCGCGCGGCGGACCTTGAGCACGAGGACGTCGACGACGGCAGCCTGGAACGACGCCGCAACATCGGCGGTGTCCACGTCGGGGTTGGCGCGGACGTAGTTCATGACCGCCGTCTTGAGACCGGAGAAGCTGACATCGAGCCCGTCATCGCGCATCGCCCGAGGGAAGGCGATGGCCGCGGGGTCCCCGTCCAGCGCGGCGCGCTCGACGGCCGGGCCACCGGGGTAGCCGAGGCCGAGGAACCTGGCGACCTTGTCGAACGCCTCACCGGCGGCGTCGTCGATCGTCTGACCGAGCAGACGGTATTGTCCGAACTCACGCATCTCGACGAGGAGCGTGTGTCCGCCGGAGACGAGCAGCACGACGACCGGCAACTCCATCGACGGATCGTCGAGCAGTGCCGCGTAGAGGTGCGCCTCGAGGTGGTTGACGGCGACGAACGGCACGTCCCAGGCCAGCGCCAACGCCTTCGCCGCGGACACGCCGACCAGGAGCGCGCCGATCAACCCTGGACCGACGGTGCACGCAACGGCGTCAATGCGCCGCTCGTCGACGCCGGCCTCGACGATCGCCCGGGCGATGACGGGATTGAGCAGTTCGAGGTGGGCGCGGCTGGCGATCTCCGGCACGACGCCGCCGAACGTGGCGTGCAGCTCGATCTGTGAGCTGACGACGCTGGAGACGACGTCGAAGCCGCCCATCACCAGCGCCGCCGCCGTCTCGTCGCAGCTCGTCTCGATGCCGAGGACCAGCGTGTCCGGCCCGACCTCCTCGCCACCGGCGTGAAGGTTGTGGATGTCCCCCTCGACGTCGGTCATCGCGACAGCGCCCCCAAGCGGCGCGCGTACGGCGCGCCCTGGATGTCATGGCACCACATCACGATCGCATCCTCGCTCCCCTCGTAGTAGTTGGCCCGCACCCCTGCGGGCACGAACCCGAACGCCCGGTACAGCCGTTGCGCGGCGATGCTGCTCGCCCGCACCTCCAGCGTCCACGACTCGCAGCCACGCTCGATCGCCGCGCCGGCCAGCTCGATCAGCATCCGGGTGGCCACGCCGTAGCGGCGATGGTCGGGATGGACGGCGATGTTCGTCACGTGCGCCTCGTCGACCACGAACATGGCGCCGGCGTAGCCGACGACCTGCCGCCCGCTCCTGGCGACGACATAGCGCCGGTGGCCGTCGCGGGCCTGATCGAGCTCGTCATGGAAGACCTTGGCGCTCCACGGCTTCGGCGACGCGGCGCGCTCGATGGCCAGCACCTGGCCGACGTGACGGTGGCGCATGGCCTCGATGACGGGGCCACTTGCCGGCCGCTCCAGCAGCCTGGCAAGGACGCTCACTGGTGCACCATCAAGTCGATGAACGCGCCCACAGTCGTCGCCTCCACGGCGCACCAGCGAGCCAAAAGACCGTCATGACGGCTCGCTCGCTCGAAAACTCGCTCACTCACTGGTCCACCATCAAGTCGATGAACGCGCCCACAGTCGTCGCCTCCACGACGCACCAGCGAGCCAAAAGACCGTCACGATGGTTCGCGCGCTCGAAAACTCGCTCACTCACTGGCGTGGCCCCTTGGCAATGCTGGCGCGAGTGGCCCAGTTGATCTGGGCGTCCGGCGGGCGCAGGTAAACAGCGCGAATGTCGGCCGGCTGGACCCACTCCTCGCGCAGCGCTCGGGCGTGCGCCAGTTGCACGAGTGGCGCAGCGGACGGGTGCAGGTCGTCGGCGATCTCGCAATGGAACCCGTCGAGGATCTGGCCGCGGTACCGGTGGGCGCCGTCACCGACGCACAACACGTCCTGGCTGCGCGCCAGCAGGTCGGCGACGAGATCGTCGATCGGGCCGACGCGCGGCGCCACGACCTGCTGCAACCCGCCGGGCACCTGGCGGTACATGGCGTAGAAGACCTCGCCCTTGCGGGCGTCGATGACGGGAACGACGACCCGGTCCGCGCGCCGGTGGGGGAACGCGAGCAGGTCGAGCGAGGAGATCCCGATCATCGGCAGGCGCAGCGCCAGCGCCAAGGCCTTGGCCGTCGCCAGCCCGACGCGCATCCCGGTGAACAGGCCGGGGCCGACGTCGACGGCGATCAGCCCCAACTCGTCGAGGCCGATGTCGGCCTGGGCACAGAGGAAGTCGATCGCCGGGGCAAGGATCTCGGCGTGGCGGCGGCCACGTGCCACCTCCAGGCGGGCGATGACACCCTCGTGACCGCCCAGCGCCACGCCGATCTGTTCGGTCGCCGTGTCGATCCCCAACGTCAACACGACGGCGTCCCGGACCCGGTTGCGCCGTCAGCTGCTGCACCGACGGACGCGGTCAGTGCCGTCCACCGTGCGGCCCACGTC
>JALZMG010000162.1 GCA_030858325.1 Actinomycetota bacterium
CGCGCAGATACGTTTCTTGCACCAGGTCCTCGGCGTCGGCCTGGTTGCGAGTCATGCGCATGGCCGCCGAGTACAGCTGCGGCGCGAACTCCATCGCCTGCGCGGCGAACGTCGTCTGATCGGCCACGGCGCCCGACGCTACCCCGGTGCCACTGCCGCCCGCCGGGTCGCGGTTGTCAGACGGTGCAGTTGCGGACGTAGTCGTCGAGCGAGTCGATGAAGCGATCCAGCAGGTCGACGAGTTGGCGGCGTTGCGCCGGATCGAGCGGTGCCAGGACGCGCTGGAGGATGTCGGACCGGCGCTGCGCGACCTCGCCGTGGATGCGCCTCCCGGCGGGTGTGGCCGACACGGTGACGACACGCCGGTCCTGCAGGTCCGGCGTGCGCTCGACGAGGCCGTCGATCTCCATGCGTTGGATCGTGCGCGTGATCGTCGACGGGTCGACACGTAACCGGGCCGCCACGTCACCCATCCGCCACGGCCCGTCGAGCACGTCGAGCACGTCCATGTGGCCTGGCTCGATGGCCTCGTCGTCGGTGCCGAACATCCGGTCGCGCACGACGGTCGTCGCCGCGCCTCGGCGCAGCTCTCGCCACGCCCTGCCCATCCGCTCGACGACGTCGTCGGACACGGTGATGGCGCCACCGGCCAACTCGTCGTCGCCATTCCTCGCCATCGACGGGACCCTACTGCTGGCCCCTCCCGCCCACCGGGTCGGCGCGCCGGCCGTTTTCGCCACCGTCACGTGGCCCGCTTGTAGCTCAGACGGAGCTTGGTGCGATAGGCGACGACGGCGCCGTTCTCGATCAGGACGTCCATCTCGACGACCTCGGCGACGCGCAGGTCGTCGTACGCCTTGGCCGCTTCCCTGACGGCGTTCTGGGCGGCGAGCTCCCACGAGTCGCTGCTCGAGCCGATCAGCTCGACCACGTGATATGTGCTGTTCGTCATGCCGGAATCCCTTCTTCTCGTCGCCGCGCCGTCGCCCATGCGGTGACAGGGGCGAACTTGACAGACACGTCCAGTTCGGCGTCGAAGCGGATGGTGCCGTCGGCCTCGACGACGCAGCCGAGCCGGCGTATCGAGCCGACGCGCCCGTCGTCGAACTGGCCGCACACCGACCCGACGGCGAAGCGGGCCGATTGCGCCCAGCTGGCCCCGACGGCGCCGACGCGGCGGACCTCGTACACGCTCTCGGTCCCGCCGCGCACGAGCGGCGGTTCGTTGCCGGCGAAGTCGGCGGCGACGGACTGCCGCGACAGCCGGCGGATGGCCTCCATCAGGTCGGCGGTCAGCAACTGGCGGCGCCGGCGCGGCGAGCCGCCGTAGGCGGCGGGGTCGAGCGGCGCGCCGAAGCGGACCGTGGCCCGCCGGAACGGGCGGGGCAGGCGTGCGCCGATCGGTTGGATGCGCTCGGTGCCGGCCAGGCCGACGGGCACGATCGGGACGCCGGACATCAACGCCAACTGGGCAACACCCGTGTGGCCCTTGTGCAACAGGCCGTCGCGCGACCGGGTGCCCTCCGGGTAGATCGCCAGCGGGTCGCCGCGCCGGAGCACGGCCGCCGCGACCTCCAAGGTCGACATCGCCTTGCGCGCCTGGTGGCGGTCGATCGGGATCAGCCCCATCGCCGGGAACAGGCGCCTCGTCGCCCACGAGTCGAGGTACTCGGCCTTGCCGATGAAGAACGAGCGTCGGGGGATCGACTGCAACAGCACGACCGAGTCGAAGAAGGACACGTGGTTGGCGGCGACGATGACGCCGCCCCGGGCCGGCACGTTGGCCCGCCCTTCCACCTCGACGCGCACCGACAGGCGGTACAGCGGCGTCGTCACCGCCTTGATGACGCGATACAGCCGCTCGGAGCTGTCGCTGTTCGCGGGCGGCGCCGCCTCGACCGCAGGTGCGCCGACTGCGACGGCGGCCGGGTGCCGACGAGACCACACGTCGACGGCGACGTTACACGGGTGACTCTCGTCGTGCGGTGCGGCGGCAGGCCCACCGCGGTCACCCCGCCTCTCCGGATCTGACGCCGCCACCAGACCGCATCGCCGGCGTGTGACCAGCCCGAGAGGGATCAGTCGTAGGTCACGTGGAGTGAGACGGGGACGGAGAAGCTGAGCGTGGCTACGACGCCAAGTGCGAGTACAGCTTCTGGCGGCCCGTCACGGCCATCCGAGCCGGCGCAAGCGACGACAACGACGCAACCATCGCCGATCCGGCGTGGGCGGGCTCGTCGGGACACCGAACCACCCCGAGTACCCGAGCGCCCACTCGTGCATCACCCCCGCTGGTGGACATGTCATCGCCCGACTTCTCGGCACCCGATCGACTTCACCGCCCCAAGCCTGACCGGCCTCGGCGATCGTCACTACGCCAACGTCTCGGATCTGGAGGACGAGGTGGGCAACGCGCGCATGTGGGGCGGCATCCACTTCCGCGCAGCCGTCGACGACGGCACCAAGATCGGAACGCAGGTCACCAATTGGGTGCTCGCCCACCACTTCCACCGATCGCCCGCCGAACGCCGGCCAACAGCAGCATCCATTGCGATCGAGCTGGGCGGTTCAGGACACAGAGCTCGTTGCGTCTGGAATCAGGCGATGGTGATCGGCGTGCCGATCGGGAGCAGGTCGATCAGCGTGGCCATGACCTCGTTGGGCAGGCGGATGCAGCCGTGCGACGCAGCCTGCCCGATCGAGCTGGGATTGTTCGTGCCGTGCAGGCCGATCTGGCCGATGCCGCCGATGAAGTCGGTGAGCTTGTCGGAGTGGGCCGACAGCCCGAACGCCCAGTCCCCGTACACACCGTCTGGGTCGCCGGTGGCCAGCTTGTCGGTGACGAAGTAGCGGCCGGTCGGTGTCGGGTTCTCGGCGGTCCCGACGGCGACGGTCCACTCCCCGACGGGCTGGCCGTGCTCGAGCAGGCGCAGCGTCTTGGCGACGATGTCGACGTGCAGCTCGAACGTGACGGGCTCGAGCCGGACATCGCTCGTTCGCACCCAGCCGACCTGGTCGTTCGGGCGGACGGGCGTCAGCACCTGGACCCACTCGCCGGTCGTGCCGACGACACCGAGGACGGTCGGCGTGCCGAACACGGTCGCCGCCGGCAGCGTGAGGATTGGCGCACCGTCGGGCTGGTCGACCACGACGAGTTCGGCGACCAGCGAGACGGCCCGCAGATGAGCCGGCTCGATGGGCACGGTGTCGACCGCCGCGGCGGCAGTCGATGGCGGTGCCGCCGTGGCCAACGGTGCGTCCGTGGCGACGGGCGGCGCGGTCGGCGCGGTCGGGGCGACGATGGTCGCCGGATCGGTGGAGGCGTCGGTGGGGGAGGCGTCGGCGGAGGCGTCGGTGGACACGCCGGCGGAGGTCGTCGGGCCGGTCAGCGTCGGACGCTCGCCCCCGCACGCCGTCAGGGCGACGGCGGCGAGGGCGAGCCCCGCCAGCACGGAGCGACTGAGGGTGCGGTTGATGGTCATGTGGTTCATGGTTCGCTCCTGTGCTGGCGGTGCGCAGATCAGCCGGTGAACGTCGGATTGCCGTCGCAGACCTCGTCGAGGACGCACGGGTCGGGATCCTGGTCCGGGGTCTCGCCCGGGTCGTCGTCGCCCGGGTCGTCGTCGC
>JALZMG010000214.1 GCA_030858325.1 Actinomycetota bacterium
CGGCGACGGGCAGCGCGATGACGACCCGCTCCGCCGCCTTCAGCTTTGGAGCCTGGTAGAGCGGCCACCAGCGACGCAGGATCGCCGCCAACAGGATGACGTAGCCGACGACGAGCAACGCATCCCACGCCAGGCTGGCGCGCGCGGCGTCGAGGTCCGGGTCGCAGCCGGGGATCCACGTGGCCAGCCGGGCATCGGAGCCGGACAGCTGCACGGCCGGGTGGAACTGCTTGCACGGCGCGCCACGCCAGATCGCGACGGCGGCGACTCCCACGAGCACGGCGCCGAGCCCGATCACCGGCCACGAGCCGAAGCCCCGTCGTGGTCGCGCCGTCAACTGCTCCCCCACCCACCCGATGCTGCCACACCAGTGTTCAGCGGCCCGCGGAGCCGAGTGTTTCGTGCAGGGAAGCCCTGTGCGAAACACTCGGGCGGCGGCAAACACTCGGGTCAGGTGAGGCGGGCGACGAGTTCTTGGAGCGGGGCGGCGAAGTGGCGCAGCAACGGGATGCCGGCGGCGCGCAGGACGGCGTTGTCGAGCACGCTGTTGGCGGGGCGCGGCGCCGGTCGAGGTGGGTCCAGGTCGGCGGTGGCGATCGGGCGGACCAGTGCCGGGTCATGGCCGGCCGCGGCGACGACGGCCCTGGCGAACTCGAACCACGACACCGCGCCCTGGTTCGTGGCGTGGTGGATGCCGGCGCGCCGGTCCAGCGCCAGGCGGCGCAGCAGCGGGGCCAGGTCGGCGGTGAACGTCGGGTGGCCGCGCTGGTCGTCGACGAATGCCAAGTCGTCACGCTCGGCGGCGCAGCGGAGGATGGTCTTGACCATGTTCGCGCCGTGTTCCCCGCACACCCACGACGTGCGCACGATCGTCGCCCCCGGGCCGAGCATCGCCGCTTCCGCCTCGCCAGCCAGCTTCGACGCGCCGTACACGCTGCGCGGCGACGGCGCGTCCCACTCCCGGTAGGGGCGGTCGAGCGTGCCGTCGAACACGTAGTCCGTGGAGACGTGCACGAGGTGGGCCTCGGCGCGGGCACATGCCTCGGCCACCCATCGCACGGCCCCGCCGTTGATCGTGAACGCCCGCTCGGGCTCGCGCTCGCAGTCGTCGACGGCCGTCCACGCCGCGGTGTGCACGACGGCGTCGGGCCGCCACGACGTGATGGCGCCGAGCACGGCGTCGCGATCCGTCACGTCGAGCGCCGCCCGGTCGAGGCCGAGCACGTCGTCACCGGCCGCAGTCGCCGCACCGACGACGTCGCGACCGAGCTGACCCCCTGCGCCGGTGACGAGCAGTCGCACGATCAGCCCGTCCCTATTGACCGGTGCGGGCGTACGCCGCCTCGGTGGCTGCCTTCTGCGGTCGCCACCATGACTCGTTGGCGCGGTACCAGCCGATCGTCGCCGCGAGCCCCTCTTCAAAGTCCGAGTAGCGAGGCCGCCAACCGATCTCGTCGCGCAGCTTCGACCAGTCGATGGCGTAGCGCACGTCGTGCCCGGCGCGGTCGGTCACGAGGTCGAACGCGTCGCCAGGCTGCCCCATCTGGGTGAGGATCATCTCCACCACCTGACGATTGTCGTGTTCGCCGTCGGCGCCGATGAGGTACGTCTCGCCAATCTGGCCGCGCTCGATGATGGCCAGCACGGCGGCGCTGTGATCGTCGGCGTGGATCCAGTCCCGCACGTTGTGTCCGGCGCCGTACAGCTTGGGCCGGATGCCGTCGAGCACGTTCGTGATCTGCCGGGGGATGAACTTCTCCACGTGTTGGTACGGGCCGTAGTTGTTGGAGCAGTTGCTGATCGTTGCGGCGACCCCGAACGAGCGCATCCAGGCCCGTACCAGCAGGTCCGAACCGGCTTTCGTCGCCGAATACGGGCTCGACGGGTTGTACGGCGTGGCCTCGCTGAAACGGGCCGGGTCGTCGAGCTCGAGGTCGCCGTAGACCTCGTCGGTGGAGATGTGGTGGTAGCGCGCCCCATGGCGGCGCACCGCTTCGAGCAGCACGTACGTGCCGACGAGGTTCGTGTGCACGAACGGCCACGGGTCGCGCAGCGAGTTGTCGTTATGGGACTCGGCGGCGAAGTGGACGAGGCAACGGTGCTCGCCGACGAGCCGGTCGACGAGCTCGGCGTCGGCGATGTCGCCTTCCACGAGCCGCATCCGCGCGGTCGGCAGCCCGTCGAGCGTGGCCCGGTCGCCGGCGTACGTCAGCTTGTCGAGCACCGTCACCGTCTGCTCCGTGTGGGCGAGGACGTGGCGGACGAAGTTGGAGCCGATGAACCCGGCGCCGCCGGTGACGAGGAGGTCAGCCATGAGCGGCCCCGGCCAAGACCTCGGCCAGCGACGGCAGGTCGGCGTCCTTCGCCGACAGCAGCGCGCGGTCGGTCGGGTCGATCGGCAGCGGCCAGGCGATGCCGAGCGCCGGGTCCAG
>JALZMG010000245.1 GCA_030858325.1 Actinomycetota bacterium
TCCGCAGGCAGCTCGGCGCGGGTGGGTGGGTTGGCGCCGCGGCGGGTGACAACAACCGCGGCGACGGCGTGGGCGGCGGCGACGGCTTCGGCGACCGTGCTCAGCTCGTCCAGGGCGCTGCGCGCCAGCGCCTGCTCCGTCCACCACGTGACGAAGCCGGCCGTGAACCCGTCACCGGCACCGATCGTGTCGACCGTCTCGACGGCGGTGACGGGCACCGACAGCGTGCCCTCGGCCGTGACGATCGTCGTCGAGCCGCCACCGGCCGTCACCAGCACGACGCGCGCGCCCGCCGCCAGCAACTCGGCCGCGGCCGCCTCGATCGAGGCGTCCTCGAGGACGTACTCGATGTCCTCCTCACTGACCTTGACCACGTCCGCGCCGGCGAGGACGCGGCGTGACCGCTCGACGTAGGTCTGGCGGTCCGTGATCGCCCCCGGCCTGCTGTTGACGTCAACCACCACGAGTGCCGTGCCGGCGGTGTCCAACACCAGCCGCTCGACGGCCCCGGCCATCGGTTCGAGCACGAGGGCCAAGCCGCCAGTGACGAGCGCTGTCGCCGCCGCCGGCAGCGGGCCGGGCTGCCCCAATGGCGCGCTGGTCCCCTCCGTGTAGAAGCCGTATGACGCCACGCCGTCGTCGTCGAGTTGCGCCACGGCCAACGTGGTCGGCCGGTCCGTGCGCTGCACCTGGGCGGTGTCGACGCCGGCATCGAAAAGGCCGGCCTCGAGCAGTCGCCCGAACCGGTCGTCGGACAGCGACGTGACGAGCGTGGTCGGCGCGCCCAGCCGGGCGCACGCCCTGGCAACGTTGTACGGCGCCCCGCCCGGCGCCGCCGTCACGCCGTCCGACGCGACCACCAGGTCGATCAACGTCTCCCCCACGACCACGATCACGCCGGCCATCGTCGCACGCGGACAGGGTCCGAGCTCGTGCGACGCGATCGTCCGGACCCGTCGCGAAACTCGGCGCCCTCCACCTGCTTCAAGAGCTCTGCGGCCGAGCAACCAATTGACGCCGGGTGCAGGGGCGGACCGGACTGGGTAGGCATGCTCGGTGGACCAGGTACCGTCGGAGCAGTGGATCGGGATCCGATGGACACCCTCTCGGAGGCGATCCGTGTGCTGCAGGCCGACGGGTACACGGGGAACTGGTACACCGCCGGCGGCCGGACGTTGCACTGCGACGAGTCCGGGGAGGACATCGACCCGACCACCGTCGAGATCGACCACATCCTCCGCTTCGAGGGCGAGTCCGATCCTGGCGACGCGTCCATCCTTTTCGCCCTGCGCGCTCCGAGCGGCTCGCGCGGCATCTACAGCGCGCCGTACGGCGCGCACACGCCGACCGAGGACGTCGACGTGATCGCCCTGCTGCAACACCGCACGGGCGACGGCACACTGGGGCCATCTTGAACATGGGAGTCGTGCAGTGACCGACCTGGCCGAACGCCTCGACCACCTGTCCACCTACGAGTTGCCGGACCGCTTCCGCCGCGAGGACGGCCGGGTGTTCCTGTCCGGCGTCCAAGCGCTGGCCCGCCTGCCCGTCGACCAGCTGCGCATCGACCGCCGCAACGGTCTGAACACCGCCGCATTCGTGTCCGGCTACCAGGGCTCTCCCGTCGCCACGTTCCAGGAGGAGGTGTCGGCGGCGGCGAAGACGGTGCCGGACCTGCCGGTCGTCATCCGCCCTGGCGTCAACGAGGAGCTGGCAGCTACCGCGGTGATGGGCAGCCAGCTCGTCGACTCCCTCGGCGATCAGCGCTACGACGGCGTCGTCGGCGTCTGGTACGGCAAGGCCCCCGGACTCGACCGCGCCGGCGACGCCATCCGCCACGGCGTGTTCGCCGGCACTGCTCGCCACGGCGGCGTGATGGCCGTCGTCGGCGACGACCCGGCGGCCAAGTCGTCGACGCTGCCCAGCTCCAGCGACGCCACGCTCGTCGACTTGCACATGCCGATCCTCTTCCCCGGCGACGTGCAGGAGGCGCTCGACCTCGGTCGTCACGCGGTGGCGCTGTCGCGCGCCAGTGGCATCTGGGTCGGCCTCAAGCTCGTCACGCCCGTCGCCGACGGCACCGGCACCGTCGACGTCCATCCGGACCGGGTGCGCCCCGAGATCCCGACGATGGAGTTCGACGGCAAGCAGTTCGTGCCCCACCCGAGCGGCCGTCTGCTCACGCCCTACACGCTGGACATGGAGCGCGAGTTCCAGCAGGTGCGCTCGCACCTTGCCCGCCGCTACGGCGTCATCAACCACCTCAACCGCGTCACCGTGTCGACCGACCGGGACTGGATCGGGATCGCCGCCAGCGGTCACACGTACCATGAGCTGCGCGAGGCGCTCGGTCTGCTCGGGCTGGGCCACGACGACGCGCTGCGTGACGCCGGCATCCGCCTGTTCCACCTGCTGATGCCCGTCCCCGTCGACGAGCAGCAGGTGCGTGACTTCGCCCACGGGTTGGCCGAGGTGCTCGTGATCGAGGAGAAGAACCCGACGCTGGAGCTGCTCGTGAAGAGCGCCCTGTACGACAGTGACGAGCGCCCGCGCGTCGTCGGTCGTACGCAGGAAGGTGGCGCCCCGCTTGTGCCGGGCACGGGCATGCTCGATGCCGACCGCCTGCTGGAACCGCTACGCCGGCGCCTGGCGGCGCGCCTCGGCGACGACCGCCTGCGCCCCCTGCCGGCGACGCGGCCGCGCTCGCTGATCCCGCTCGCCGTCAACCGCACGCCGTTCTACTGCAGCGGCTGCCCGCACAACCTCAGCACGCGTGTCC
>JALZMG010000248.1 GCA_030858325.1 Actinomycetota bacterium
GGGGGGCGACGAGTTCACGCTCGACGGCGTCACATTCTCCGTCGCCGACCCCGCGGCCGTGGTTGCGCCGCTGCGCGCGCAGGCCCTGGCCGATGCCCGGTCGAAGGCCACCGAGTTGGCCGGTGCCGTCATCGCCGCCTTGCGCGATGCAGGAGCCGGCGACGAGGACTTGCGCACGACCGGGATCAACCTGTGGCACGACCAGCGGGAGCGCCAGTTCGTCGCCACCAATCAGCTGCGCGTGACGGTCGCCGCCGACGACGTCGGTCCACGCATCGACGTGGCCGGGCGCGCCGGCGGCGACGAGTTCACGCTCGACGGCGTCACGTTCTCCGTCGCCGACCCTGCGGCGTTGGTCGCGCCGCTGCGCCAGCAGGCGCTCGCCGACGCCCGGTCCAAGGCCGACGAGCTGGCCGAGGCGGAGGGCGCCACCGTGGGCCTGGCACTGTCGATCACCGAGGGCGGCAGCGGGGGCCACGTCCCGACGTTCAAGGCACGCACGGCGATGGCCGCCGCCCCACCGGTCGAGGTCGGCGCCGAGTCACTCTCGCTGTCGGTCACCGTCACCTACGAAATCAGCTGAGAAGAGCCGTTCTGTCCTTTCGGATCGGCCTGATCGGGCCGGTCAGAAAGGACAGAACGGGGTCTTCGGTCAGAAGCTGGCGGCGAAGAGATCCGCGGGGCCGGCGGTGACCGACGCGGCGAGGCCGGCCGCGCGTGGCAACAGTTGCGTGGCGTAGAAGCGGGCCGTGACCAGCTTCTGATCCAGGAACCCGGGCGGGAACGCCTCGCCGGCGCCGCTGTCGCCAAGTGCTGCTGCGGCGAGCGCCGAGCGCGTCAGCAGCCAACCGCCGGTGACGATGCCGGCCATCTCGAGGTAGGGGCCGGCACCGGCGAGTGCGTTGTGCGGATCGTCTCGCCCGTTGACCAGCAGCCAATCCGTCGCCGCGCGCAGCGCGCTGACTGCGTCGGCGAGACTTCTGCCGAGTTCGGCCAACGATCCGCCGGCCGCCGTGGCCTCCTGCGCCGTGGCTTCGATCCCGTCGAGGAAGTCGCCGATCACGCCACCGCCGCGCATCGGCAGCTTGCGCGCCACGAGGTCGATCGCCTGGATGCCGTTCGTGCCCTCGTAGATCGGGGCGATGCGGATGTCGCGATAATGCTGGGCGACACCGGTCTCTTCGATGTAGCCCATCCCCCCGTGCACCTGCACGGCGATCGACGCCAGCACGACTCCGACGTCGGTGCCCCAGCCCTTGCTGATCGGTGTCAGGAGGTCGGCCAGCTCCTGGCGGGCCTGGCGCACGGACTCGTCCGGTGAGCGCTTGGCCAGGTCGATCGATTCGGCGTTGAGATACGTGATGCAGCGCAGGGCCTCGATGTGCGCGCGCATCGTCAGCAGCATCCGCCGCACGTCGGCGTGATCGAGGATCGGCGAGTCGGCCGCCGCGCCCGGCGCCCGACCCTGGCGGCGCTCGGAGGCGTAGGCGACGGCCTGCTGGTAGGCCCGCTCACCGATCGCCAGGCCCTCCAGCCCGACGGAGAGGCGGGCGTTGTTCATCATCGTGAACATGTAGCGCATGCCCTGGTTGGCTTCACCGACGAGGTACCCAACTGCACCGTCGTAGGCCATCACGCACGTCGGGCTGGCGTTGATGCCCATCTTGTGCTCGATCGACACGCACTCGAGCGCATTGCGCGCGCCGAGGCTGCCGTCGTCGGCGACGAGGAACTTGGGCACGATGAAACACGAGATCCCGCGCGTCCCCGGCGGTGCATCAGGGACGCGAGCGAGGACGAGGTGGATGATGTTGTCGGCCAGGTCGTGCTCGCCGTAGGTGATGAAGATCTTCTGGCCGGTGATGCACCACGTCCCGTCGTCGGCCGGTACGGCCTTCGTCGTCAACGCGCCGACGTCCGAGCCGGCCTGCGACTCGGTCAGGTTCATCGTGCCCGCCCACTCGCCGCTGACCATCTTCGTCACATACGTCTCGCGCTGCTCTTCGCTGCCGTGGTGCAGCAGCATGTCGATGGCGCCCTGCGTCAGGAGCGGGCACAGCGAGAACCCCATGTTCGCCGCCGTCATGACCTCCTGCATGGCGACGCCGACGAGCCACGGGAAGCCCCCGCCGCCGTAGTCCGGCGGGAACGGCACCGCCGGCCACCCGGCCTCCACGTAGCGCTGATAGGCCTTGGCGAAGCCCTCCGGCGTCGTCACCGACCCGTCGTCGTTGCGCCGGCTGTGCTGCACGTCGCCGACGCGGTTGAGCGGCGCCAGCTGCTCGGCGAAGAACCGTCCGGACTCCTCCAGCAGCCCGTTGACGGTCTCCGGATCGGCGTGTTCGAATCCGTCGAGCTCGGCCAGTGCGGCGGTGTCGACGACGTGCTCGAGCACGAATCGCATGTCGGCCAACGGAGCCCGGTAGTCAGTCATGCCGAAAACGCTACTGACCTCGACAGGTGTCACGATCGCTCGTGCGCAGGTGCATACCCGACCTCCCACAGCACGAGGCCGTGGGGCGGGGCGACCTGGCCGGCGGCGTCCCTGCGGCGGGCGACGAGGATGCCGCGCACGTCGCCGGGGGTCGCCTTGCCCAGCCCGACGTCGACGAGCGTGCCGACGATCGAGCGGACCATCTGGTGGCAGAACGCGTTGGCGCGAATCGTGAACCGGAGATGGCTGCCGTCACCGCCGACGTCACTCCAGCCGGCGGCGAGCACGCGCCGTACCAGCGACAGTTCCGGCTGGTCCGACTCCACCTTCGGCCTCCGGCAGAAGGACGAGAAGTCGTGCTCGCCGATCAGTGGGTCGCAGGCCGCGTGCATCGCCCACGCAGTGAGCGGCTGCGGCACGAACCAGGCCCGCCCGCCGAGCAGCGGGTTCGGTGTCGGCGCGTTCCAGACGTCGTAGCGGTACTCCCGCCACGTCGCCGAGAACCTGGCGTCGAAGTCGGGCGCCGCCCACGCCGCCGAGCGCACGGCGATGGCCGGCGCGCACAGCTTGTTCAACCGCCGCACCAGGTCGTCGAGATCGGTTCCCGCCGGCACGTCGGCGGACACGACCTGACCCCACGCATGAACGCCGGCGTCCGTGCGTCCGGCTCCCGTCAACACCACCGGCCGGCGCACTACCGTGGCGACTGCGCCGGCGAGGTCACCCATCACCGTGCGCACGCCTTCGTTCACGGCGAAGCCGCGAAACGGGGCGCCGTCGTAGGCGACGACCATGCGTACCCGGTGCAGATCGTCGCCGCCGCCGGCCTGGCCGACGCCGGCCGTCACCACGAGGGACCGTCGTGGGGCGGCACCCCTTGATCGAGGCCTTCGTCGAGCTCGCGGCCCTCGACGCGCGTCTCGGCGTTGTCTTCCAGTCGCCGCTCCAACTCGTCGAGGTCACCGTCACCGGGTTTGACGGGGTCGGCATCGGTCGTCTCGTCCTGCCTCGTCTGCGTCCGACGATCCGGCTGCTCGACGCGCGACTTGTCGTCGAGTCGCGCGGCGGCCCTGGCCAGCCGGTCGCCTTCGCCGTCGCCGGCTGGCGTCGTGCGGGCGAGGCAGTCGCGATTCGCTTCGATCACGGCCTCGGCTTCGGCGTACATCGGCCGAGCATCGAGTTCGTCGACGGCCGTCAGCGCGTCCCCCTGCAGCTCGATCGTCAACACCAGGTTGACGACGACGACGCAACGCCGGTCGTCCCCCGCCAGACCAAGGGCCTCCTCGAACGAGGTGCGGGCACCGGACAGATCCCCCTTGCCGACCAGCGCGTCGCCGCGATCGAACGGCGGGACCTCGCGCTCGTACACGTTCAGGCGCGCCGCGCGGTCGAACCAGCGGACTGCAGTCCCGTAGGCCTCCGGGTCGGCGCGACCCGCCTCGTAGGCCTCGATGCCCCGCTCCGTGGCCCATGAGGTGTACACG
>JALZMG010000292.1 GCA_030858325.1 Actinomycetota bacterium
TGGAGCAGGTCGTCGCCGAGTCCGACTTCCTGACCATCCACCTGCCGAAGACGAACGAGACGGCCGGGATGATCAATCGCGACCTGCTGCTCAAGGCGAAGCCCGGCCTGCGCCTCATCAACGTCGCTCGCGGCGGCATCGTCGACGAGGACGCGTTGGCCGAGGCGATCCGTGACGGCGTCGTCGCCGGTGCCGCGCTTGACGTCTTCGCCGCCGAGCCGACGACCCAGTCACCGCTGTTCGGCCTCGATGCCGTCGTCGTCACGCCGCACCTCGGGGCGAGCACGCGTGAGGCGCAGGACAAGGCAGGCGACACGATTGCCGACATGGTCAAGCTGGCGCTGGACGGCGAGTTCGTGCCGTTCGCCGTCAACCTCGCCGCCGCCGAGGCGCACGACACACTGCGACCGTTCCTTCCGCTGGCTGAGCGCCTGGGCCGGCTGTTCGGCTCACTCGTGCGCGAGCTGCCGGGTCGCGTCGAGATCGCCGTGGAGGGCGACATCGGCGCCTACGACACGCGCATCGTCGGCCTCTCGGTGCTCAAGGGCTTGTTCGGGCGCGTCAGCGACGAGCCGGTGACGTACGTCAACGCGCCGCAGCGGGCTCGCGAGCACGGCCTCGATGTGCGCGAGGTCAGCTCCACCACATCGGCCGATTTCGTCAACCTCGTCACCATCTCGGGCGGCGGGCACAGCCTCAGCGGCACGCTCGCCGGGCGCCGCGCCGAGCACCGCATCGTCGCCGTCGACGGCCACACGTTCGACGTGCCGCCCGCCGATCACATGCTGATGGTCACGAACGACGACCGCCCCGGCGTGATCGGCACGGTCGGCACTCTGTTCGGTGACGCCGGCGTGAACATCGCCGACATGGACGTCGGCCGGGCCGAGGTGGCCGGCACCGCCGTGATGCTGATCGCCCCGACGTCCGAGGTCGACGCGGCGACACTGGAAGCGCTGCGCGCCGCGCCCGGCATCATCTCCGTCGCCGCGCTCACGGCCTGAGCGCCGGCACGGTCGCCCGTGCGGCGTTGATCGCGTCACGCGTGCGGATCGCCTCGGCGCGGGCGGCGGCGGCGAAGTCGGCGTCGTCGCCGGCGTACAGGATCGCGCGCGACGAACTGGCCATGAGGCCGGTGCCGTCGGCCGTCGCACCGGCGCGCACTGAGGCTTCGACGTCACCGGCCTGGGCACCAACTCCCGGCAGCAGGATCGGCAGGTCTCCGACGATGGAGCGAACCGTGGCCAGTTGCTCGGGGTACGTCGCCCCGACGACGAGGCCGCACTCGCCGCGTTGCGACCAGCGCTCGGCGACCATCTCCGCCACGCGCTGGTACAGCGGCCGGCCGCCGACATCGAGATCCTGCAACTCGCCGCTTCCGGGGTTGCTGGTGCGACACAGCGCCAGCACACCGCCAGCGGCCAGGAACGGGGCGGCGGCGTCGGTGCCGAGGTACGGGTTGACGGTCACCGCGTCGGCGCCGTAGCGGCCGAACGCCTCGCGGGCGTAATGCTCCGCCGTCGAGCCGATGTCGCCGCGCTTGGCGTCGAGCACGAGCACGACGTCGGGGTACGTCTCACGGACGTAGCGACACAGCGACTCCAGCTGCCGTTCGGCGCGCTGCGACGCGAAGTGGGCGATCTGCGGCTTGAACGCACACACCACGTCGGCGGTGGCGTCGACGATCGCCCGGCAGAATCGCTCGATCGCGTCCGGTGCGCCGTCGAGCGGCGCCGGCATCCGGGCCGGGTCAGGGTCGAGGCCGACGCACAGCAGCGAGCCCGATGCGGCCCACGCGCGGCGCAGGCGGTCGTGCCAGCCCACCGGTCACTCCTCGAGCGAGATGGCCGCGGTGGGGCACAGCTCGGCGGCCTCGCGCACGCGGTCGTGCAGCTCGGGCGGCGGCTCGTCCTGGAGCACGTAGAGGTAACCGTCGCTACGCACCTCGAACACCTCCGGGCAGACCTGCATGCAGCTGCCCGTCGATGCGCAGATGTCGTAGTCGACGGTGACTCTCATCGCGGCTCCTCGCTCGGTGATGCCAGCTCAGCGATCCTTGGCGGCACGGTAGCCGTCGGCTTCGGCCGCCGCCGCGTCGACGTAACACCGCTCGGCCTGGGTGCGCTCGTAGAAGCGCCCGCCCGGCACGTGGTAGATGCCCGAGTTGGCGTTCGCCTTGACCGGGTGCGACAGCGGGCAGGCCCCCTCGTTCGGCTCGACCCATGACTGCCCGGTGTCGGTGTCCTCGTCGGACGAGAAATCGGTCGCCGTGC
>JALZMG010000296.1 GCA_030858325.1 Actinomycetota bacterium
GCCATCAACGCCGGGGCGACGAACTCCGGATAGCCGATGCGCACGCCGCCGACGTCGATGTCGCCGACCAGCGTGCCGAAGCCGATGCGGATCGACAGGAGATAGAAGAGCGGTTCGAAGAAGCCGCTGACGATGATCAACCACGTGCGCCGGTTGACCATCACGCTGCGTTCCATCATTCGTTGCGGCCGGCGGGCGGCGAGCAGTTCGGGTGGGATGATGCGCAGGCCGCTGCCGGCGCGGGCCAGCGTCGTTGCCGTCATCGCTGCAACCGCCGGGTGAACGTGACGCCGCAGACGAGGTAGCCGGCCAGGCAGTAGCAGGCGAGCACGGCGACGTGAAGCGTGGCTGCGGCGAGCCCCAGCGTGTCCAGCACGGCGCCCCTGCACAGCTCGACGCCGTGCCACAGCGGTGTCACCCAGGCCACGGGCTCGAGCCAGTTCGGCAGCTGTTCGACCGGGTAGAAGGCGCCGGCGAAGAGGAACATCGGGACGATGCCGAAGCGCATGATCGCCGGGAAGGAGATGTCCATCTCGCGTGTCGACGCCCACGCCGAGATCGGCAGCGCAAACGCCATGCCCGTGAGCACGGCGAACGGCACGGCCGGGACGAGGCCCCACGAGCGGGTGGCCGGGACGGCCGCGAGCACGACGGCCACGCCGAACGCGGCGATGAAGCCGCGGGTGGCATGCCACAGCGCGACGCCGGCGGCGACCTGGCGTGGTTCCAGCGGCGTCGCCGACATCGCCCGGTAGGCCGCGCTCCACATGAAGCCGTCCATCACCGGCCACATCGACTCCTGGGCGACGACCATCATCGCCGTCGTCGCGATCAGCGCCGGGGCGAGAAACGCCGCGTAGCTGACGCCGTCGAGGAGCTGCGGCGACGACGGGCCGGCGTCGACGAGCGCGCCGACGCCGACACCCATGCCGAGCAG
Source organism: Actinomycetota bacterium (assembly GCA_030858325.1). Classification (GTDB taxonomy): domain Bacteria; phylum Actinomycetota; class Acidimicrobiia; order Acidimicrobiales; family Ilumatobacteraceae; genus JALZMG01. Next base: position 938 of record JALZMG010000296.1, read on the forward strand.
GTAGAGGAACGGCTGGAGGAAGCTGCCGAGCAGGTTCGACTTCCAGATCCGCCGGTACACGGCGAGGTTGCTCTCCCACACGCGCACCGCCGCTGGTGTACTCACGCCAGTGAACCGCGTCGTTCAGAGGTGGATGGCCCGGCTCGGCACGCCGGCGAGGAACGAGCTTGCGGCGGCCGCATCAGGACATCCATGTCAATCCACCAAGGTGCGGCCGGTCAGGCGGAGGAAGACGTCCTCGAGGCTGCTGCGCCGAACGAGCGCGCTTTCCGGCGTGACGCCGCGATCGTGGACCATCGCCAGCGCCTTCTCGCCGTCGTCGGCGTAGACGAGGACGCGGTCGGGCAGCACCTCGCTGCGCTCGCCGATGTGTTCGACCGCCGGGGCGTGCTGCTCGTTGGTCCCAGCGGCGAACCGCAGCTCCAGCACCTCGCGTGTGGAGTGCTGGGTGATGAGTTGGCGCGGCGAGCCCTCGGCGACGATGCGCCCTTTGTCCATCACGACGAGGCGGTCGCACAGCTGCTCGGCCTCGTCCATGTAGTGCGTCGTCAGGACGAGCGTGACGCCTTGTTGCTTGAGCCGGTACAGGCGGTCCCAGACGACATGGCGGGCCTGCGGGTCGAGGCCCGTCGTCGGCTCGTCGAGCAGCATCAGCTCGGGCTCGTTGATCAGCGAGCGGGCGATCGTGACGCGCCGCTTCATGCCGCCAGACAGCGGCTCGACCTTGCTCGTGGCCCGCTCGGTCAGCTGGGCGAACTCCAACAGTTCGGCCGCCCGGCGCTTGCACTCTTTGCGCGGGATGTCGAAGTACCGGCCGTAGATGACGAGGTTCTCCTGCACGGTCAGCTCGTTGTCCAGCTGGTCGGACTGCGGCACGACGCCGAGGCGGGCGCGGATGCGGCGTCCGTCAATCGCCGGGTCGAGCCCGAGGACGCGCAGCGAACCGCCGGTCAGCGGAGACGTGCAGCCGATCATGCGCATCGTCGAAGACTTCCCGGCCCCGTTCGGGCCGAGGAAGCCGAACGCCTCGCCGCGGTGCACATCCACGTCGATGCCGTCGACGGCCGTGAACTCACCGAAGCGCTTGATCAACCCCCGCGCCTCGATCAACGCCTCCCCGACCATCGGTTGCGACGCTACCGATCCCCCGTGCGCGTCCGGCGACCGGTTTCCGGAGCGTTCTGTCCTTTCCAATCGGCCCGTTCGGGCCGATTGGAAAGGACAGAACGGGGTCAGCGGCGGTCTTGGAGGAAGCGGAAGTGGTCCCGGGTGGCGGCGACCGTGGCCGCGGCGACGTCGGCGAGGAGGATCGACTCGGTGTGGGCGGCGGTGGCCAGCAGCTCACCCATCGGGTCGACGATGCGGCTGTCGCCCGAGTAGTGCAGGCCGCCCCCGTCGCCGACGCGGTTGACGCCGATGACGTAGGCCTGGTTCTCGATCGCCCGCGCCTGCAGCAGCGACATCCAGTGTGTACGCCGCTTGTCGGGCCAGTTCGCCGGCACGAGGTACACGTCGGTGTCCGCCGCCACCTGCCAGAACTCGTCGGCGAAGCGCAGGTCGTAACAGACGAACAAGCTCACCCGCAGACCCTCGACGTCGACGGTGACGAAGTCGTTCCCGGCCCGGAAGTAGCGCTCCTCGCCGCCGAACGTGAAGGGGTGGATCTTGCGGTAACGGTGCACGCTGCCGTCCGGCCCGGCCAGGACGAACGTGTTCGCCGGCCGCTGGTCGCCGGCCGGTGCGGCGGCGGGGATTTCAGGACACGTGCCACCGACCCACACGGCGTGCTCGGCGGCCCGCTCGATGAGGAACTGCGCCGACGGCCCGCCTTCGGGTTCGCCGACTCCCGGCGTGTCGACGGCGAACCCGGTCGAATACGTTTCCGTGCACAGCACCAAGCGGGCACCGGCCCCCGCGGCCGCAGCGATCATCGGCGCGAGGTGCTCGAAGTTGGCGTCCCTGTCGTTCCACGCGATGTCGTGCTGGATTGCGGCGACGCGCAGCTCGGCGGTCATCGGGCGACGCCCCTGCCCAGGCCGGCCAGGCGTTCGGCGGCCCGGTCGAGCACATCGAGGGACTTACAGCAGGCGAAGCGAACGTAGCAACGACCGAGTTCTGGCCGCAGGTACATCACCTCGCTGGGGATGGCGACGACACCGCAGCGCTCGGGCAGCGACCGGCAGAACGCCATGCCGTCGCCGTCGGCCTGCACGGGGCGCACGTCGACCGTCGTGAAGTACGTCGCCTCCGGCACGAACGTGGTGAACCCAGCCGCGTCCAGGCCCGCTCCCAGCCGGTCCCGCTTCGCCGTCAGGTCGGCGGCGAGCTCCGTGTAGAAGTCGTCGCCGAGGTCGAGCCCGACGGCGATGGCCGGCTGGAACGGCGCTGCGTTGACGTACGTCAGGAACTGCTTGGCCGTGCGCGCGGCGGCGACGAGCGCGGCGGGACCGCACATCCAGCCGACCTTCCAGCCCGTCGTGTTGAACGTCTTGCCGCCGGAGGAGATCGTCAGCGTGCGCTCGGCCATGCCGGGTCGCGTGGCGATGGGGATGTGCACGGCACCGGGGAACACGAGGTGCTCATAGACCTCGTCGGTGACGACGATGAGGTCGTTGTCGATCGCCACGTCGGCGATCGCGGTCAGCTCCTCGGCGTCGAACACCCGCCCCGTCGGGTTGTGCGGCGAGTTCAGCAGAAGGATCTTCGTGCGTGCCGTGACGGCGGCGCGCAGCTCGCCGGGGTCGAAGCGGAACACGCCATCGGCGTCCGGCCGCAGCGGCACCGGGACGGCCGTCGCGCCGGCGAGCGCGATGCACGGCGGATAGCTGTCGTAGAGGGGCTCGAACGCCACGACCTCGTCGCCGGTGTCGAGCATGCCGAGCAGTGCGCCGGCCAGTGCCTCGGTGGCGCCGGCGGTGACGAGCACCTCCGTGTCCGGGTCGTGGACGAGGCCGTAGAACCGCTGCTGGTGTCGGGCAATGGCCTCGCGCAACACGGCATGGCCGGGTCCCGGCGCGTACTGGTTGACGCCGTCGCGAATGGCGCCGATCGCCGCGTCCAGCACCTCCGGCGGACCGTCCGTGTCGGGAAAGCCCTGGCCGAGGTTGATCGAGCCCGTGGCTGCGGCGAGCGCCGACATCTCGGCGAAGATGCTCGTGCCGAACCCGGCCAACTTCGTCGTCATCGGCGCGCCCAGCCGGGCCGGTCGCTCGGCGGACGACGCCCCGTTCGTGCCCGCGACGGACGCCTGGTCGATCACGTCGCCATCGTAAGCACGGAGCGAGAGCGATGAGCGCCGCTCCGCCTCTCATCGCTCATCGCGAGTCCGAGACGCGGGCGGGACGGCGCGAGGATGGCTCGATGACGGACACGGCCGACCCGGCGCTGTTGCGCGAGCTGTTCGCCACGACGCCGCCGGAGTTCGTCGCCGCCCGCAACGCGCTGGCCAAGTCGCTGCGCGCCGAGCAGCGCAAGGAGGCGGCCACGCTAGTGGCCGCCCTGCGCCGTCCGAGTTGGGTCGACTGGGCCCTCAACACGACGGCGATGGCCCATGGCGACGACGTCGAGCGGTTCTCCGTCGCGGCCGCCGAGCTGCGCGACGCCCAGACGGCGGCGATCGAGAATCGTGACGGCCCCGATCTACGCGCCTCGTTGCGGGCGATGAGGGAGGCGACGACAGCGCTCACCCGCCGTGCCGGCGAACCACTCTCGTCCGCCGGACGCCCTCCGGACGCCGCCGACGTCGCCGCCCGCCTCGGCGAGATCGCGGCCAGCCCGTCCGGCGTCGATCAGTTGCGCGCCAGCGTGCTCGGCTCCGGTGATCTCGACGAGCCCGGTCCGTTCGGCGACCTCGGCAGCGACGTCGCGTCCCCGTCCGCCACGATGCGGCGGAAAGCGACGACCGGTGCAGCCCCGACGACCTCCACATCCGCCAAGGGACGCCGCCAACCGGCCGCGGCCACCGAGGAGCGCCAGGAACGTGAGCGC
>JALZMG010000449.1 GCA_030858325.1 Actinomycetota bacterium
GGTCGTAGATCGAGCTGAGGTGGGTGGCGAAGAGCACGGCGACGAACGTGACCGGGCCGATCACCGCGGCGTGCCGGCGCCACATCCTCCCGGCTCGACGCCCGAGCGCCGTCGGTGGCAGCAGGCCGGATCGCGTGGCCGTGCGGACGGGCTCGGCCACGACGAGCAGCGGCGCGGCGAGGACGATGACGAGCAGGTGCTGGATCATGTGGCCGGTAAAGGATCGTTCGGCGACCGCCTCCATCCACGGCGAGCTTGCCCCGAGCACGACGCCGGTACCCGCACACCACGCCAGCAGGCGCCAGCGCGGCGCGTCGGCGCGACGCATCCAGAGTGCGCCATAGGCGGCGATCGCCACCACGGCGAGGCCGGCCAGCGCCAGGTGATCGGCACCGGAGTGGGCGAACAATGCGTGGTGCGGCGTCATTCGTCGGCGTCCCGGACGAGCAGGGCGACCTGCGAGGCGACGATGGCGACGCCGGCCATCGTCATCCACGAACCGAGCACGACGCCGGCCACCGCGGCCGTCATGCCGACGGCCACGCCGAGCGGGCGCACGCTGGCCGACGGGTAGACGCCGACGAGCCCGACCTCCTCCGGTGCGTCGGCGTCACCGCGGTCGGACGGCCGGGGATGGTCGTGATGGCGCCGCCAGTCCCAGATCCATCCCGCCATCAGCCCCCCGAACCCGGTCGCCATCAGCAGCAGCGAGGCGCCGGCGGCCTCCCCGCCGACGGCCATGTAGAGCACGCCAAGCGCCGTGAAGTAGCTCGTCACGCCGGCCCACAGCCACGCTTCGAGCTTCATGGCCGCCCGCCTCCGCCGCGCCCGTCGTCGCCGCCGGCACCCCCGCTTGGCGTCTGCCGATCCGCTCCGTCGGCGCCCCCCGATCCGGCCGGTGGCGTCCAGTGCGCGTCGCTGTCACGCCGGGCGATCCATGCGTCGCGCGCGCCCGGCGCGGCGACGTCGGGCCGATCGATCCAGCGCATGTCGAACACCGGCCGCTCCGAGCGGATCGGCGGCAGCCACGTGAAGTTGTGCGCCGGCGGTGGCGACGTCGTCGCCCATTCCAGCGAGTTGGCCTCCCACGGGTCGGCGCCTGCTGTCGGTGGCGAGCGCAGCGACCTGACGACGGCCATCACGAACGGGACGATCGACAGGGCCAGGATCACACTGCCGACGGTGGCGATCATGTTCATCCCGGCGAACCCGTCGATCTCGGCGTAGTCGGCGACGCGCCTGGGCATGCCGTCACGACCGAGCAGGTGCATGACGAAGAACGTCATGTTGAACCCGACCATCAGCAGCACGAACTGGATCGTGCCGAGCCGGCGGGAGAGGAGTCGCCCGGTCACCTTCGGCCACCAGAAGTAGATCGCCGCGAACAGGGCGAAGACCACGGTGCCGCCCATCACGTAGTGGAAGTGGGCGACGACGAAGTACGTGTCGGAGAGGTGGAAGTCGAGGCTGGGCGACGCCAGCATCACGCCGGTCAGTCCGCCGCCGACGAACGTGACGAGGAAGCCGAGGGCGAACAGCAGCGGCGGTTCGAAACGCAGTGCGCCCGTCCACATCGTGCCGATCCAGTTGAACACCTTGACGCCGGTCGGCACGGCGATGAGGAACGACGTGGCGGCGAAGAACGGCAGCACGACCTGGCCGGTGACGAACATGTGGTGTGCCCAGACCGACGTCGACAGCGCGGTGATCGCCAACGTGGCGAGGACGAGGCCCTTGTACCCGAAGATCGGTCGTCGCGCGAAGACCGGGAAGATCTCGCTGACGACACCGAAGAACGGCAGCGCCACGATGTACACCTCCGGATGGCCGAAGAACCAGAACAGGTGCTGCCAGAGGATCGGCGAGCCACCGGACGTCGGGTCGAAGAAGTGGGTGCCGAAGCGGCGGTCGGCTTCGAGCATGAACAGCGCTCCCGTCAGCACGGGGAACGCCAGCAGCACCATGAAGTTCGTCAGCAGCAGGTTCCACGTGAGGATCGGCATGCGGAACAGCGTCATGCCCGGGGCGCGCATCATCGACACCGTGGCGATGATGTTGATCGCGCTCAGCGTGCCGGACGTTCCGGTCAGGATGATCGAGACGATCCACAGGTCGGCGCCGAGGCCGGGCGAGCCCGTCGGGCCGGACAGCGGGGGATAGGCGAACCACCCGAACGCCGCCGCCCCGCCGTTGCTGAGGAAGCCGAGCAGCATGATCGCACCGCCGAACAGGTAGAGCCAGTAGGACAGCGCGTTGAGGCGGGGAAAGGCCAGATCCGGCGCACCGATCTGCAGCGGCACGAGGTAGTTGGCGAGCGCGAAGCCGAACGGCACGGCGAAGAGGAACACCATCACACTGCCGTGGATGGTGAACACGCTGTTGTAGGTCGCCTCGTTGACGATCTGCAGCCCGGGCGCAGCGAGTTCGGCGCGGATGATCCCGGCCAGCACGCCGCCGATGACGAGGAAGACGAGCGACGTCACGGCGTAGGCGATGCCGATGGCCTTGTGGTCCGTCGTCGTCAGCCACCCGGTCAACGTGCGCGGCAGGCCCCCGTGCGCGACGGCGGGTGCGCCGGCGGCCCGACGCTCCTCGAGGATCTCGTCGACGGTCATTCGTTCACCGTCGACTCACTGCGACGCCACTCGGCGAAGTCCTCCGGCGAGACGATGCGCACGGAGAAGCGCATGCGGTGGTGGTCGAGCCCGCAGAACTCGGCACACACGCCGGTGTCCGCCCACGCGCCGGTGGTCCCCGCCACGTCGACCTGGAACGACGTCTCCTCGCCGGGGAACATGTCCCGCTTGAAGCGGAAGCCCGGGATCCAGAACGAGTGGATGACGTCGACGGCGCGCAGGTCGAAGCGCACCGTCGACGAGGCCGGCAGCACGAGCTCCGGCACTTCCTGCTCGGTGCCGGTGATGACGAGCTCGCCCCCGGCGGCGGACTCCGGGTACGTGAACTGCCACTGCCATTGGAAGCCGACGACGTCGACGACCAGGTCGACGGCGTCGGGGTCGTCGAGGTCGTCCACGGCGCGCACCGAGCCGACCGTGATGGCAAAGAGCCCGGCGACGATCAGCAGCGGGATGACCGTGTAGGCGAGCTCCAGTGGGATGTGCTCGCGCTGCTGGCGGGGCAGGTCGCCGCGGCGCCGGTTGCGCATGACGACGAACACCACGAGCCCGGCGACGAGCGCGCCGACGCCGGCGGCGATGATGAGGAACACGTCCCAGATCCGTTCCAAGTCGGCGGCCTGTTCCGTCAACGGAGGCGCCACACCGTGATGGAAAGACGGCAACGATCTGTTCGCTCGTTCGAGGACTCGCTCGCTCACTGGCGCACCACCGCCTGCTCGTCGGCCGGTTCGTCGGCCGGTTCGTCGGCCGGGCGTGGCGGCGCGCCGGCGGCGTCGACCGTCGCCGCGTCGTAGCCCCCTGCGGCATCCCGGACGATTCCGACGGCGCGCTCAGTGCGTTCCGGCCCCGGGCGCCGGGCCAGCACGTGGCACAACCCGCGCGTCACGACGTACGCCAGCGGTGGCCCGGCGATGAGTGCCACCTGTAACGCCGCGGTGATGCGGCCGATCGAGATGTCCAGGGTGCCGGCGATGATGTCCTGCGAACCGCCGAGGAAGAGCACGGCGACGAACGTGGTGGCGGCGACACCGAGGGCCGTGCGCGTCGGAGCGTCACGCGGTCGGTCGAGCAGATGGTGCTCGTCGCCGTCACCGGTGAGCCGGCGCTCGATCCACGGCACCGCGAACAGCGCGGTGAAGATGACGCCGGGGATGAGCATCCCCGAGTACACGAGGTTGTTGATCATGAAGCCGAACGCCCGCGTCTCCCACGGCGGGAACAGTCGCAGCGAACCCTCGAGGAAGCCGATGTACCAGTCCGGCTGGGAGAACGACGTCGCCTCGGCGGTGTCGTACGGCCCATACAGCCACACCGCGTTGACGTGGAACAGCGCACCGAGCGCAGCGGTGACGCCGGCCACGAGGAACAGCAGGCCGGTCGACTTCATGGCGAACGCGGGCCACACCCGCTCGCCGACGACGTTGCGCTCGGTGCGCCCAGGCGCGGCGAACTGTGTGTGCTTCTGGCGCCAGACCAGTGCGAGGTGGACGGCGAGCAGCGCGACGATCAGCGCCGGGATGATCAGGATGTGGACGGGATAGAGACGGCCGATGATGTCCGTGCCCGGCCACTCCCCGCCGAACAGCGCATACGTCAGGCGCTCGCCGACGAAGGGAATGGCGAGGATGATGGCGTGGGTGATCCGTAGCCCCGTGCCTGAGAGCAGGTCGTCTGGCAGCGAGTAGCCGGTGAACCCGGCCGCCAGCGCCAGCACGAGCAGGAGGATGCCGACGACCCAGTTCAGTTCACGCGGACGGCGAAACGCGCCCGTGAAGAACACCCGAGCCATGTGCAGCGCGACGGCGCCGACGAAGATCAAGGCCGCCCAGTGGTGCATCTGGCGGATGAGCAGGCCGCCTTTGACGTCGAAAGAGATGCGCAGCACGGAGTCATATGCCGACGACACCTCGACGCCGCGCAGCGGCTCGTACGAACCGTCGTAGACGACCTCCTGCTGGGAGCCCTCGAAGAACAGCGTCAGGTACGTCCCCGTGACCAGGAGCACGACGAAGCTGTACAGCGCCAGCTCGCCCCACAGGAACGAGAAGTGGTTGGGGAACACCTTGTGCAGCACCTTGCCGACGAGCGAGCCCCCGCCGACGCGGTCGGCGATCGATGACACGTACCGCTCGACCAGCCCCCGCCGCCGCTGGGGATCGCCCGCCGCTTCGCGTACGCGGTCCGGGTCGGTGGTGCTCACGACGGTGCCGCCGATCCCGACGTCGCGGCCCGGTCGGGGGTCGTCTCGGAATGGCTTCTGGG
>JALZMG010000328.1 GCA_030858325.1 Actinomycetota bacterium
GGCACCTCGCGCCCGACGACGGCCAGCGCCGTCAGCGCGTCGTGGCCGAAGATCTGCGGCGCCCAGTACGACGCGAAGCCGTCGGCCTCGGCCTGGCGGGCTTCGGTGACGACGTCGTCGATCGTCCCCTCGTTGATGGTGCCGCCGAACAATCCGATGCGCATCGCCGGACCGTAGCGGAGCGCGTCAGCGGAGGGTTTGGCGCAGGGATGCCCTGCACGAAACCGTCGGCTGCAACGAAACCCTCGGATGCGGAAGTGTCGGTTACGCCAGCGCGACGAGGTCGAGCCAGCCCTCGCCGAAGAAGTCGACCTCACCGTCGGGCATCAGCAACACCTTCGTCGGCGCCAGTTGCTCGACGAACTCGGTGTCGTGGCTGACGAGGATGATCGCGCCTGGCCATTGGACGAGCGCGTCGGCGACCGCCTGGCGGCTGCCGGGATCGAGGTTGTTCGTCGGTTCGTCGAGCAGCAGCAGGTTGTTGCGCCCGACCATCAACATCGCCAGCGCCAGCTTCGTCTTCTCGCCGCCCGACAGCGTCCCCGCCTCCTGGAAGACTTTCGGCCCGGACAACCCGAACATCCCGAGCAGCGCCCGCAGTTCGGTCTCCGTCAGCGCCACGCCGAGCGGCACCTCACGGCGGATGTTGTCGAGCAGCGACTCCTCGACGCGCAGGTTGTCGTGCTCCTGCGCGTAGTAGCCGAGCGCCACATGGTGGCCGAGCTCGTGTGTGCCCCGATCGGCGCGGGTCTCACCGGCGAGGATGCGCAGCAGGCTCGTCTTGCCCGCCCCGTTCAGGCCGAGCACGAGCAGGCGCTCGCCCCGCCCGAGGTCGAACGAGACGTCCTGGAACACGGGTGGGCCGCCGTAGGACTTGGCCAACCCGGCGACGTCGATCACCGTCCGCCCCGGCGTCGGCGGCGCGGGGAAGCGCACGCGCAGCACCTTGCCGGCGCGCGGCGCGTCGACCTTGTCGGCCTCCAGCCGGTCGATGCGCTTCTCCATGCTGTGGGCCAGCGAGGCCTTCGACGCCTTGGCACCGAAGCGGTCGACGAACCGCTGCATGCGGGCGATCTCCTTGGCCTGACGGGCAGCCATCTTCGTCAGCCGCTCCTCGTCGGCGGCGCGGGCGGCCAGGTACTGCGTGTACGTACCCCGGTACTCGACCAAGTGCCCGACCGCATCCTCCTGGGCCCGGTCGAGGTGGAGGACTCGCGTGATCGCCTCGTCGAGCAGTTCCAGGTCGTGGCTGATCACGAGCAGCGCGCCGCGGTACTGGCGCAGGAAGCCCATCAGCCAGTCCTTGGCGTCGATGTCGAGGTGGTTCGTCGGCTCGTCGAGACACAACACGTCGCTGCCGGCGAACAGGATGCGGGCCAGCTCGACGCGACGCCGCTCCCCGCCCGAGAGCACGGCGATCGAGCCGTCGACGCGATCCTGGCCGATGCCCAGCCCGGCCGCCATCGCCCGCGCCTCGCTCTCGGCGGCGTAGCCACCGTTCGTACGGAACAGCTCCTCGGCGCGGCTGTAGCGGGCGACGTTGCGTTCGTCCGGGCGCTCCTCCATGGCGATGCGCAGCTTCTCGATGCGCTCCAGCTCGGCGTCGATCCCCCGGCCGGACAGGATGTGGGCGACGGCGGTGCGCCCGTCGAGCACCCCGGCGATGCGCGGGTCCTGGGGCAGATAGCCGAACCCGCCCTTGCGCACGACGTGCCCGGCGGCCGCCTCGGCCTCGCCGCCGAGCACGCGGACCAAACTGGTCTTGCCGGCGCCGTTGCGTCCGACGAGGCCCACCTTGTCGCGTGGCATCACGGTGAACTCGGCCGACTCGACGACGAGCCGGCCGCCGACCTCCACCGAGAGTCCCTTCGCCTGCAGCACCGATCCAGGCTGTCAGGCCACCACGACGGTTCCAACCGCGATCGGCGATCAGCCGCCGCCCTCCGACGCACCGCCGTCGTCGTCGCTCCCGCCGTCATCACCTGAGGCGCTCGCTACCGGCACCTCGTCGCCCCCCAGCGCAAGGCACACTCCCGGCGCATCGGCGCCGGGGGCATCGCCGAGCGCGCCGCCGATCATCGCGGCGAAGGCGGCGATGCCCCGGTCGTTGAGGTGCAGCCCGTCCTCGCCGGTCAACGACTCGTCGGCGCGCGTCTGCTCCGACCATTCGAGCACGCGTACGTTGGCGTAGCCCCGGGCGCTCTCGCGCAGCACGTAGTTGACCTCCGCCCGACTCGTCTCGAACTCGGAGACCGTCACCACCAGCACGGGGCGGGGCGCCAGCGCGTCGAGGACCCGGCGGATATCGGCGGCGAACGCGGCGGCATCGTCCTCGTAGTTGCTGCCGAGCGCCACGACGGCGGCGTCCCACGGCTCGACGAGGCGGGCTCGGGTGACCTCCGCGCCGACATCGGCGTGGCGACCCCCGACGGCGTCCATCCCCACCTGCCAGCCGCGCGGCACGAGCTCGGCACACATGGCGCCGCCGTTGTCGACATCCGTGGCGGCCATGATCGAGTCACCGATCATCAGCAGTCGGTTGCCGGCCTCCTGCTCGACGGTCGGTGACTCGGCCTCGGTGACGGTGTCGTCGGTCGATCGCACCGCCGCGTCGGCCGTGGACGCGGCGGTGGGCCCCGGCGTCGCCACCGTGACGTCGGCGACGCTCCCGCCGCCGGTCGCCACCGGCGGACCCAGCGCTGCCGTCGTCGGGCCGTAGTTCGCCAGCGCGCCGAAGTTCCCGGTCGTGGAATGGGGCTCGGCTGCCTGGCCGCCCGATCCACAGGCCGCCAACATGA
>JALZMG010000332.1 GCA_030858325.1 Actinomycetota bacterium
CACCTCGCTCCCGCCCTCGAACGTGTACAGGCTCCAGTACTCGGTGACGCCGACGTCGAACCACACCGAACACCCGTATTGCGTATCCGGCTGACTCCAGTGACCACCATATGATGTGTCGGTGGAACCGGCGATGCCGAGGGCCGGGATCGACTATCCGGGGACCTGGCAGGCGTTCGAGTCGTGGTTCCCTGACGATGCGGCGTGCAGTGAGTTCGTTGCACGAGTGCGGTGGAAGAACGGCTTCATCTGCCCGTCGTGCGCGGGTCACGACGCCTGGTCCACGGCGCGCGGTCTGTGGATGTGTCGCAGCTGTGGCCGCCAGACGTCGGTGACGGCGGGGACGATCTTCCATCGAAGCCGGTACCCGCTGCGCACCTGGTTCGCCGCGATGTGGTTCGTGTGCGCCCAGAAGAACGGGGTCTCGGCGCTCGGGTTGCAGCGGGTGCTCGGGTTCGGCTCGTACGAGACGGCATGGACGTGGCTGCACAAGCTGCGCCGAGCGATGGTCCGTCCCGACCGTGAACTGCTCGGCGGCGACAACGTCACCGTGGAGATGGACCAGACCTTCATCGGTGGCCGCAGCCAGGGCAAACGCGGTCCCCGCTATGCCAACAAGGCCGAAGTCGTGATCGCCGTGGAACGCCAACAGCCCGGCCGGCTGGGCCGGGCCCGTCTGCACCAGATCGACTCTGCCAACCGCAAGAACGAGCTCCTCGAGTTCACCCGTAGCTCCGTCGCCGACGGCAGCTGGCTCTACACCGACGGTGATCGCGCCTACCAAGACATTGCTCGCCAGCTGCAGCTGCGCCACGACTGGGTCGTGCTGCAACCCTCACCAACCCAGGCCCACGACCTGCTGCCGGCGGTGCACAAGGTGGCCTCGTTGCTCAAGCGATGGCTCGCCGGCACCCTCCACGACGGCCAGTCCGCCGAGCACCTCGACTACTACCTCGACGAGTTCGTCTTCCGCTTCAACCGGCGCACCAGCCGTTCCCGAGGGCTGCTGTGGTACCGACTGATCGAGCAGGCAGTCAACACCGTCCCCCACCCCTACGACGTGATCACCCACAAGATGTAGTGGCCACTGGAGTCAGCCGGATACGCAATACGCGTGTTCGACGGGGAAGGGCCGCGTCGAGGGACCAACGAGCGGGGCGCTGGTCCCTCGCACTGGTCCCCGGCGCAGGTCGCAAGGCGGGCTGCCGATCACGGTGACGGCTCTGAGCTGGCACTTCCTTGGTGCGCCCCCTGGGATTCGAACCCAGAACCAATGGATTAAGAGTCCACTGCTCTGCCATTGAGCTAGAGGCGCAGTCCAGGTCCTACGGCGACCCGGTGCGGCCGGGCAGTGTACGGGGCGGACGCCCCGGACACCGACCGGTCCGTTGGGGTGAGCGAGGGGACTTGAACCCCCGGCCTCCAGGGCCACAACCTGGCGCTCTAACCTGGCTGAGCTACGCCCACCATGGGATTGGCCAGTCTGCCACGCCCGACCGGCAACCCCACCACGTGTTGGTAGCGTCTCGCCACCCGCACGACTCCCTCAGGATGTGATAGCCCATCGCTGCCGAACCGTCTTCCGGCCCGGCCGTCTCCCCCGATCTGATCGCCGCCGCCGAGGCGATCACGAAGCGTGAACTCGAGCTGTACGCCGAGCGCACGCCAGGCTCGCAACAGGCGATGGAGCGGGCCCGGAATTCTCTGCCGCTCGGCGTGCCGTCGAGCATCCAGGCCTACGACCCCCACCCGATCGTCGTTCGCCACGCCGCCGGGGCGCGCATGATCGACGTCGACGGGAACGAGTACGTCGACTTCGACATGGGCTTCGGCGCCATGTTCTCGGGTCACGTGCACCCTGCCGTGCGCCGGGCCGTCGACGAGCAGCTCAGCAGCGGGACGCTGTTCGTCACGCCGTGCGAGCTGAACGCCGAGGTCGCCGAGCTGCTCGCCGACCGGTACGGCTTGCCGCTGTGGCGGTTCACGAACTCCGGCACGGAGGCGACGATGGACGCCATCCGCATCGCCAAGGCGGCGACCGGGCGGGAACGGATCGTGAAGGTCGAGGGCGGCTACCACGGCCACCACGACGAGGTGATGGTGTCGATGAAGCCGTCGCTCGCCGACGTCGGGCCGGCGGGCGCGCCGATCTCCGTGCCGGGCACGGCGGGCCTGGCGCGCCACATCATCGAGGGCACGGGCGTCGTCTCCTTCAACGACCCGGAGGGGCTCGACCGCGCCCTGGCGGCGAAGGACGTGGCGTGCTTCATCGTCGAGCCCGTGATGGAGAACATCGGCATTGCCCTGCCCGACCCCGGCTACCTCGACGAGGTCCGCCAGATCACGTCCCGCCACGGCACGTTGCTGATCTTCGACGAGGTCAAGACCGGCATCACCGCCGGCTACGGCGGCGCCACCGCCCACTACGGCGTGCAACCGGACCTCGTGACGCTGGCCAAGTCGATCGGCGGCGGGTTCCCCGTCGGTGCGTTCGGTGGCCGCCAGGAGCTGATGGACCTCATCACCACCGGCAAGGTCGCCCACTACGGCACGTACAACGGCAACCCGCTTGTGATGGCTGCGTGCAAGGCGACGCTGACCGAGGCGTGCGCGCCCGGTCCGGTCGACGAGGCCATCGCCCGCAACGGCCGTCTCGTCGCCGCCTGCCAGCGCATCATCGACGACTGCGCGCTGCCGGCCCACACCGTGCAGTTCGGGGCCAAGGGCTGCATCACGTGGTCGCGCGATCGCGTCCGCAACTATCGCGACTACAAGGCCACCGACTTCACGCTCGCCTACGCCCAGTGGATCCACGGCATCAACCGGGGGGCGCTGCTGCCGCCCGGCCTGGACGAGCAGTGGCTGGTCTCGGTCATGCACACCGAGGACGACGCCATGCACTACGCCAACGTGTTCGGCGAATTCGCGTCCGAGCTGACGTCCTGAGGTCTCGGCCGGCCTGTCCGCCCCGATCGGCCCGCTCCGGCCGGTACGAAAGGACAGTTCGTCAGGACCAGCGGCGCTGATCCTGGTAGCGGCTCATCGTCACCGGTGATCGCCATGTGCGCCGGCGCCGTGACGCCGCCGACAGCACGAGCAGGGCCACGCCGAGCGCCGCCAGCACCAGCGCGCCGGCGACGACGATCGGCATGGACTGGCGGGCGACGGCGGGGATCACGCCGACCCACGTGCTGGCATCGAACGCCGGCAGCAGGAAGACGGGGACGACGTAGCCGAGCAGCACGGCGGCGAACGCGGCCATGATCAAGAACAGGCCGATGCCGGTCACCGCGTCCGACTTGCGCGGGTGGGCGATCAGGCCGGCGAGCGCAACTCCAAGTCCGGCGATCGCCGCGCCGGGCACGAACCACCCGAGGCCGGCGCGGATGGCGCTGAGCACGCCGACCTCCTCGACGGGCAGCGTGATCGGGGGCAGCTCGGCGGCCTGCTGGTAGCGCACGATCGGCACGATCTGGGCGCCCGTGATCCGCACGGGCTCGTCGCGCTCGCCGATCAGGCGAGCGTGGGACTGGACGACGATGTCCTCCAGGGCCGCGCGGATCTCGGCGTCGTCGGACTGGACGTACTGCTCGACGATGGGACGCAGTTCGGACGCAGGGATGCCGAGCATCGGTGCAGCGGCGTCGGCGATGACGGTCGAGACCTCGGAACGGATCGCCTCGTCGCGCATGACGACGTCGGCCAGCTCGCCGCTCGTCGACGTGTCGAAGGCGACGCGCTGCAACCACCACCCGCTGACGGCGAGCGCCATGCACACCGCAGCGATGAAGAAGAGCAGCCCGGCGAGCCCTCGACGCATTTGCCGGAGTCTCGCGGATCGAGCGACGCCTGGTGGCCGCCGCGCCGCCCAAGTGGCACGTTGCAACGACATTGGAACGTGGGGCCCGGGCGCCTCCACCGCGTGCCGCCGGCCACCGCCCGGCGGTGCCGGCGCC
>JALZMG010000333.1 GCA_030858325.1 Actinomycetota bacterium
GTTGTGGTCCAGGCGGTCGGGGGTTCGAGTCCCCTCGCTCACCCTTCTTGACACGCCCGCGCCTGCGGGCGTTCGTCGTTAGAGGGCGCGGACCGGCCCGGAGGCCGTCCACCACTTCGGGGCCGCAAGCGCCCAGGTTGTCTTGTGAAGTGGTTTGAGCGTCGCCGTTCTTGGACAGACGTCCCCAAGCGGGCGGCACCTCGGCGCCCGGTGCCCTGACAAGGAGGAGCAGATGCCAAAGCAGCTGACGAGAATGCTCGGGATCTCGATCGCGGCGGCCGCGCTCGCGCTGGTGCCCGCCCACGCGATCGCCCAGGAGCCGGGCAACGGACCGACCGAGACCTTCACCGGCACCTGCAATCTGACAGGGACCGTCCATGCCGACAACAGCCCCGACCCCGTCGACTTCCCGCGCGAGCAGGAGCAGATCCTGGGCCAGGGCGTCTGCTCCGGCGTGCTCAACGCGGAGCCGGTCGAAGCTGTGCCTGTGACGTTCAGGGCGCACGGCACCGGAGATCAGCCGTTCTACATCGGTCAGGGCTCGATCACCTTCGTCGGTGAGGCCGCGAACATCCAGTTCCTCTTCCAGCAGGTGGGCGCGCTGGCGTTCGTCCTCCAAGGGCAGCGTGCCCCCTTCGGAGCGGCGCGCGTCGAAGGCGTCCCGTCCCCCGACCAGCGCCCGGGCAACGGCGTCCAGTTCGAGGCCACCCTGCGCAGCTTCGGGCTCAGCGGCTGACGCGCGCCGACAGCCGTTTCCGAGCGCCGTTGGCGGCGGCGCCGAGCCGCCGCATTGTCCCTACCTCACGCCCGCGTGCCCACGGCGAGCAGGTACTCCTTGTCGAAACGGGCCCGGTCGGGCGTGCCGCGGTTCCACTCGTCGCAGAACCGGTTCAGGGTGTCGTCGAACTCGGCCTCGCGCCCGGCGCGGCTCGCGTTCGCCCGGGCGGCGATGGTCGGGCCGTAGAGCGCCTTGAAGTGCTCGCCGTAGTCGTGGGGATGCTCGAAGGCGGTGATCTCCAGGACGTCGCGCTTCAGCGTGCCGAAGTCGACGCGGGCGCCGAACAGATCGTCCAGGTGCGCCTCGCTGCCCCACAGCGGCGGAGGTTGTGCGCCCGGCGGGGGCGGCGGGGCGAACGGCCCCATCGTCCGGAAGAGGGCGCCCAGCATGCCTTCCGGGGTCCAGCTCAGCAGCCCGATCGTGCCGCCCGGGCGGCACACGCGGACGAGCTCGTCGGCGACCTCCTGGTGGTGGGGCGCGAACATCGCGCCGATCGACGACATGACGACGTCGAAGGACCCATTGTCGAAGGGCAGGTGCTCGGCGTCGGCCTGCACCCACTCGAGCGTGAGCCCTTCGGCCTCGGCCCGGCGACGGCCTGCATCTAGCAGCTCGGGCGTCAGATCGCTGGCCGTCACGTCGGCGCCGGTGCGCGCCGCGGGTATCGAGGCGTTGCCGGTCCCGGCGGCGACGTCGAGGACGCCCATTCCCGGGCCGATGGCGCTCGCCTCGACGAGCCTCGGTCCCAGCGGCAGCAGGAACGTCTCCACCATCGACGGGTAATCGCCTGATGCCCACATCGTGCGATGGCGAGCCTTGAGATCAGAATCCGACGTGGTCGACGACATGACGCCCTCCTCCGGTTGACCTCGCGACCGTACCACCGCCGCCGCACCCGATCGGACCGGCGCGGGGCTACTCCCGCAGCCCCGCGGCCTTGAGGGCTTCTCGCCTGCCGGCGTAACCCTGGATGAACGCGACCTTGCCACCTCGGATCGTCCAGACGAGCGCCCACCGGAGGTGCAACTCCAGTCCGGTGTGCCCCGAGTGTCCGAGTACTCGCTGGACGGTCACGATGGTCTCACCGTCCCCGCCGTCGATGACCTCGTCGAGCTCGAAACGGGGGTCGCTGATCACGTCGAACGCTTCGGCGAACCACCGCCGTACCCCGTCGTGCCCGTGGTAGGGGCCTTGGACCAGGAATTCCTCGACGTTGCGGATCTCGATGTGCTCGTCACAGAGTTCGAGCCGAGGCATCCCATCCTCGCTCAAGCCATCGAACCAGCGCCGTACGACCTCGACGTTCTCCCGCGACATGCCCGGCCAGTATCCCGGTTGCGAACCCGCGGGCGGCACAGCGGACGCCTTTCTCGCTGGCGTTCCCACGCTCTGTGTCTGGCACATATACTGCGGCGAGACGGAGCCAGCCCTGTCCCCGCAATCCCACACCACGGTTCTGCTGCGCAAGGAGCTCCTGCGCGCGTGGCTTCTGCTCCTTGTGCACCTCGAGCCCGGATACGGCTACGAGTTGCGCGTCCGTCTCGTCGCCCGCGGCTTCAGGGCGGACCCCACCAGCGTCTATCGCATCCTTCGCGAGCTCGAGGAGCAGGGCCTGCTCGACTCCCGCTGGGACGAGGCGGGCCAGGGCCCGCGCCGGCGGGTCTACCGGCTCAACCGCAAGGGGCGGCGCGAGCTCGAGCACACGGCGATCGCCTTCGCCGGGGCGCGCAACGCCCAGAGCGCGTTCCTGCGCGTATACAAGAAGCAGGCCGCACCCGCGCCCGTGGCGGCTCCAGCCCCGGCCTGAGGTCGGCGATCGGCGCTCAGG
>JALZMG010000335.1 GCA_030858325.1 Actinomycetota bacterium
AGCCACGGGCGGGGCAGAGGGTCGCGCCCCCCGAGCGCGGCGCGGGTGGCTTCGATCGCCGGCCGCCGAAGCTGGGCCTTGATTTCGGCGAAGCCCTCCCGCGGTCGGGTGTCGGTGGCCGTGGCGATCGCCTCGTCCAGCAGTTCGACGGCGGGCACGACGCGGTCGAACAATCCCAGCGCCACACCCTCGTCGGCATCGACGAGGTCGCCGCGCAGCACGAGACGGCGCAGGGGGGCGCCGGCCAACTCGCCGCGCACGACCTCCAGTGCGCCGACCGGGTACACGACGCCGACGCTGACCTCGGCCAGCCCCGCCCGGAGCGGTGCGTCCGTGACCAGCCGCACGTCGCAGCACAACGCCAGCACGAGCCCGCCGGCGATGGCGTGGCCGTTGATCGCGCCGACGACGAACTTGGGGCACGAGTACACGCTGAGGAAGCACCGGTTGAGCGCCTCGATCAATACTTCCTGGGCATCTGTGTCGGCGCGCTGGATCGCCTTGAGGTCGAGTCCGGCGCTGAACGCCTTCCCGGCGGCCGTGATGACGATCGCCGCGACGTCGTCGGCGGCCGTGGCGTCGTCGACGGCCGCGGAGAGCTCGTCGAGGCTGGCCGCGTCCATCGCGTTGGCCGGCGGCGAGTCCAGCGTCAGGACGGCAACGCGCTCACGGTGTTCGGTGCGGACGGTCATCCGCTCATTCTGCTGTCGCCGCGCCGGCCCGAGTGTTTCCGGCCGGCGGAGTGTTTCGTGAGGGGATGTCCGGCGTCAAACACTCGGGTTGACGCAAACACTTGGGTGACCTGGGGGTGGCGCTTCAGGCAGGGACGAGCTCGACCTCGAACATGCTCGGCCACAGCTTGCCGGTCAGGTAGAGACGGCCGTCGCCGGCGTCGGCGATGCCGTTGAGCACGGGCTCGGAGGACAGTGCGGCGCGCTCATCCGCGGCGAGCAGGCCCGAGGCGTCGATCTCGGCGACGACGTCGCCCGTCCCCGGATCGATCTCGAGGATCGTGTCCGACCGCAACACGTTGGCGTAGACGCTCCCGTCGATGCACTCCAGCTCGTTCAGCTCGTCGACGGGCGCCTCCTGGTTCGTGACGTCGATCGAGGCACGGGGTTCGAACGTCACGGGGTCGCGCTCGGTCAACCGTCCCGAACCGTCGCTCATGAACAGCGCGTTGTCCGTGGCGCACAGCCCCCAGCCCTCGCCGCCGTAGCTGAACGTGTCGACCTGCTCGAACGTGTCGACGTCGTAGACGAGCGCCGTGTTCTCCTTCCACGTCAATTGGATCAGGCGATCATCGACCAGGGCGAGGCCCTCGGCGAACAACGCCGCCGGCACCGCGACCTGGCGGATCACGGCGCCGGAGTCGGGGTCGACCTCGCGCAGCGATGACTCGCCGTACCCGCCGGCGCTCTCGTACAGGCTGCCATCGTGCAGCACAAGCCCTTGCGTGAACGACGCCGGATCGTGTGGGTACTCGCCGACGACCCTGACGACGAGCTGTTCCACCGCCGCGGCCGGCTCGTCGTCATCACCGCAGGCCGTCGCGACGAGTGTCAGTACCAGCGCCGAGGCGACGACGAAGCCCACGCACGGCGAAGCGGTCGATCGGACGTCCATCGCCCGCAGTCTCACCCACCAGAGCGCAGCGGTATCGTCGCCCGATGCTCATCGTCACGGGGAGTGTCCGTGCGCGCGAGGAGCACGTCGAGCGTGTCGTTGCCCTGAGCCTGGAGCACGTCCACCGCTCGCGGTCAGAACCTGGCTGTCTCCTGCATTCGGTCCATCGCGATGTCGAAGACCCGCTACGGCTGGTGTTCGTCGAGCACTGGGTGGACGTGGCGACGTTGCGGGCGCACTTTGCGGTGCCCGCCTCCGGTGCCTTTGTGCGTGAGGTGGCCGCGCTGGCGGACGGCCCACCCGGAATGTCGGTCTACGAGGCCAACCCGCTCGAGATGTGACCGCGCCTATGCGCCGCGGGAGTCGATGGCACCTTGGTCGTAGGGCTCGATCATGATGCACTCGCCCGGGCATTCCTCTGCGGCCTCGACGGCGGAGTCGATCAGCGAGTCGGGGATGCGAGCGACGCCGCGCCCGCCTTCGGGCCCGTGGCCGTCTTCTTCGGCGCCGTCGAAGAGGATCGTCGACCCGAAGTGCTTGGTCTCCTCCTTGACGACCCACAGGCCGTCGTCGCGGGCCGTGAACACGTCGCCACAGATCTCCTCGCAGATGCCGTCGCCCGTACAAAGGTCCTGATCGATCCAAACCATCAGCGCCGTCGCCATGTCCTCGCCCTCCGGGGTGCGTTCGCCGTTGCCAGACAGAGGCTACGGGGTCGCTGCCGACCATGATGGTGCGGTGCGGATCACAATCGAGGGTCACGATCTTCCCGGCCGGCAGTTCACCTCCGCCGGCGACCAGCTCGAGAACGTCCACGTCGGCACGCTCGACCTGCGCGGCCCTGCCGTGCACGGCAGTCGAGGAGACCGCTTCTTGTACCTGACGTGGGGTGACGTCGACCCTGACGGGTCGTTCGCGATGTTCCGCCGCGCCAAGCTGATGATCGCCGACATCGAGCCCGACCTGCTCACGGCAACAGCAGCGGGAGACGGGAACCTCGTGGCGACGATCGGGCTGACCGACGCGTGCCGCGCGCCGCTGTGCGCGCGGGTCCGCCCTCCTGCCGTGCGTTGGCACGCGCGCTGACGGACTCCCGGAAACGAACATGCGCGCCGCGCGCTCCGCCCCTGTCAGCAGATGCGCGGCAGGGGGTCGCCGACGAGCATGTCGATCATGCGGTGGCCGCCGAAGGAAGTGCGGCCGAGCACGCGGCCCGGCGGGTCGGCGACGATGTCGCCAACGACGGCCGCACCCTCGCCGACAGTGATCGAGCGGAGTGCAGCCATCGCCGCGTCGAGCGCGCCGGGGGCGACGACGACCACGAAGCGGCCCTCGTTGGCGACGTAGAGCGGGTCGATGCCGAGCAGCTCGCACGCCGCGCCGACGGCCGGCTGGACGGGCACGGCGTGCTCGTCGAGCACGATCCCGATCTCGGCGGCCAGCGCCAGCTCATTCAGCACGGTGGCCACACCGCCGCGAGTGGCGTCGCGCATCCAGCGAACGTCCGCGCCGCACGCGGCAAGCAGCGCGTCGACGGCCGGCCACACGGGCGCGGTGTCGCTCTCGACATCGGCCTGGATGTCCAGCCCGCCGCGGGCGAGCATGATCGCCACGCCGTGGTCGCCGATCGGTCCGGACACGATGACACGATCGCCGACGCGCACGGACGCTGCGTTGAGCTGCGCCCGCCCGTCGAGCACGCCGATGCCGGTCGTCGTCACGTACATCTGGTCGGCCTTGCCGCGTTCGACGACCTTCGTGTCGCCGGCGACCACGGCGACACCGGCCGCTGTCGCGGCGGCAGCCATCGCGGTGGCCTCCGCGCGCACGACCGTGGCGGCGACACCTTCTTCGAGGATGAAGCTTGCCGTGATCGCCAACGGCCGCGCCCCGGACACGGCGAGGTCGTTGACGGTGCCGTTGACGGCCAGCTCGCCGATCGACCCGCCGGGGAAGCGGACCGGCGTGACGACGAACGAGTCCGTCGTCATCGCCACCCGCGCGCCGCACACGTCCACGATGCCGGCGTCACCGAGCGTCGCCAGCGCCGAGTTGGCGAACGCCGGCACGAACACGCCCTCGACGAGCTTGCGGCTGGCCTTGCCCCCGGCGCCGTGGGCCATCGTGACCCGCTCGTCGGTGAACCGCGGCGCCGCCCGCCGCCGCTGCTCGATCCTCGCTTCGACGCGCTCCTCGTCGCCCCGACCCGTCATCGCCGGCAGGTGGCCGACCTCAACTGGGCGCGCTCCTTTTCGAATATGGGAACCTCGCGCCCAGAAGGCGGTCTGAGAATGTCCGCGCCCAGATGTCAGCGGCGCGACGGGTACTCCTCATGCTCTGACCTTCAGCTCAACACGCTGGCGGGCGGCCTTGCCGAAGTTGTAGTAGGCCGCGCAGGCGCCTTCGGAGGAGACCATGCACGTGCCGATCGGCGTCTCCGGCGTGCACGCGGTGCCGAACACCTTGCACTCCCA
>JALZMG010000338.1 GCA_030858325.1 Actinomycetota bacterium
GCCCGGCCCAGCGGACAGTTCGCCGGCACGGCCCGACCGTCGACGAACACGACGGCCGGCGGCCGCCGTTGGCCCTCGCCGGCCAGCAACTCGCCGACGGTCGTGCGCGGTCCATGGCCGGTCACCGTCAGCTCGGCCTCCTCGGCGCCACTGCGGATCACAATGTCCATCGCCCGCTCGACGGTACGGCCGCCCCCGCCAGCGCCCCCGGCGATCGGCCCCGATCACCGCTCGCGTCGCGCCAACCGACCCAAACCGGACGGTTGAGCTGACGCAGCGGACAGACTGGCGACGCGCCCGCGTCCTCGGTGATCACGTCTGCCCAGATGGGCCTGCGCCAGCGAACCCGAGTCGAGACTGCGCTGCCGCGGTCGCGTACGGTCCGGGCTCTGGCAATGGACACCGTTCGCGCAGAGGATTCGCTTCGCCCGATCGTCGTCGCCGCGCTGACGCTGGGTGTCGCTGTCGGCGTGTTCGGGGCGACGTTCGGTGTCGGTGCGGTCTCCGCCGGCGGCTCGGTGGCCCAGGCCTGCGTGATGTCGCTGCTCGTGTTCACCGGGGCCTCGCAGTTCAGCGCCGTCAGCGTCGTCGCCGCCGGTGGCAGCACGGGCGCCGCGCTCGGTGGGGCGATGCTCCTGGCGGCGCGCAACGGCGTGTACGGGCTGGCCATGTCGCGGGTCATCAGCGGATCGCTGCTGACGCGGCTGGTTGCCGCGCATCTGACGCTGGACGAGACGACGGCGATGGCGATGAGGCACACCGACCGCCGCCACCAGCGGGCCGCGTTCTGGATCACCGGCGTGACCATCTTCGCGTTGTGGAATGTCGGCACCCTGGCCGGTGCCCTTGTCGGCTCCGCCGTGGACCCCATGGACTACGGGCTCGACGCGGCGTTCCCCGCCGGCTACGTGGCGATGGTCGCCCCGCACCTGCGCCCCTGGCGTGGCCTGCTCGCCGCCGTCCTCGGCGCCACCATCTGCCTGGCGCTGATCCCGTTCACGCCGGTCGGCGTCCCCATCCTCTGCTCGGCAGCGGCGATACTCGTCGGCCTCCCGCTCCCGACCAGCGCGACACAACGGCGACGCCAGCGATGACGTGGACCCTGGTGCTGGTGCTGGCGGTGGGCGCCTACGCCTGCAAGGTGCTCGGACTGGTCGTCGTCGGCTCGCGACGATTGCCGCCACCGCTCGAACGCTGCCTGTTGCTCGTGCCGGCCGCAGTGATCACGGCCTTGGTCGTCAAGGACACGCTGTCGACCGGTCAGCAGCTCGTCATCGACGCGCGCGTGGCGGGTGTTGGCGTGGCCGCGATCGCGGCGTGGCGGCGGGCTCCGTTGATCGTCGTGATCGTGCTCGGCGCGGCCGTCACGGCACTTGTTCGACGAGTTGCCGCAGCCGGGTGAGGTTGCCCGTCCAGATCCGCTTCATCACGGTCGGCCCGCCGATGCGCTCGCCCAACCGGCCGCCGAGGTACCACGGAAACGTCAGGTCCTCGGTCCATGTGAAGTGCGTCCGCCGACCGCCGTCGAGCGGCTGCAGCGTGAATCGGCCGGTTCCCGTCACCAGCCCCTCGTGGCGCACGCCCATGGTCGCCCCAGGCTCCCACTCGGTGATCTCCATCATGTCGCTGAGGCGCACCGGCCCCACCTTGGTGATGCATTCGAAGCGGGTACCGATACCGCGGGTCTGGGCGCCGAGGAAGCGGATCGACTCCGCATCCGCCATCCACTCGACATGGCGCTCGATCGGTTCGACGGCGGACCACACGTCGGCGGGTGGCGCGGCGATGTCCGTCGTGACGACGATCTGGGTCACGGCGCGCCGTCAGGCTGGGGCACGAACGGCGCGCAGCGCGTCGGCCGCCCGCTCAGGCGGCGTCACGTTGATCATCACGCCCGTGCCGCGCTCGAAGCCGGCCTGGGTGACAAGGTTCGGCCAGAGGTGGACGTGCCAGTGGTACTCGCCGG
Organism: Actinomycetota bacterium; assembly: GCA_030858325.1. Taxonomy (GTDB): domain Bacteria; phylum Actinomycetota; class Acidimicrobiia; order Acidimicrobiales; family Ilumatobacteraceae; genus JALZMG01. Next base: position 1,967 of record JALZMG010000338.1, read on the forward strand.
CGTGCTCGTGCGGAGCGGTGTGGAAACCGAGGTTGTAGGCGACGTCGCCGATCGCCGACTCGAGGTGGGCGACGGCGTCGCGGATCGCCCGGCCCATCGACGCCAGGCTGACCGGCTCGGCGTGCTGCAGGTGCGGTTCGTGGCGGCGCGGCATCAGCAGCAGTTCGTAGGGGGCGCCGCTCCAGAACGGGGCGACGCAGGCGACGTCGTCGTCGGCGAACACGACCCGCTCGCCGGTCGCCAGCTCGGCCTCGATGGTCGTGCAGATCACGCAGCCGCCGGCGAAGCGGGCGAACGCTCGCTCCTCGTCGAGGATCTCGCCGGGCACGAACGGCAGACCGAGGATTTGCGCATGCGGGTGCGCCAGCGAGGCGCCGGCCTCGCGCCCGTGGTTGACGATGACCTGCGTGTAGCGCACCCCGGGTGCTGCTGCGTGCTCGGTGAGGCGGCGCTGCAGCGCGTGCATGAACTCGGCCGCCGCAGCGTCCTCGAGCTGGTCGATGCGCCCGTCGTGATCCGGCGTGTACACGAAGACCTCGTGAATGCCGCTGGCCTCGGCCGTGACGTGGACGGGGCCGACGTGGTGGACGACGAAGCCGGCGTCGCCGTGGAACGCCGGGTACAGGTTCGGCACGACGCGCATGGTCCAGCTGCCACCTTCGTCGACGGTCTCCAGCGCCGGCAGCGTCGCTTCCTCGTGGCCGGGGCAGAACGGGCACGGCCGTTGCGGGTCAGCCTCGACCTGGCGCGTGCGCGGGGCGAAATCCGTCGGCCGCTCGGCGCGCTCCTCGACGATCGTGACCCACCGGCCCGTCAACGGATTGAGCCGCATCTGACTCATCAGTCGTCCCGCGCTCTCCGCTCGCCCTCGCTCATGCCCTCTCTAGGTTACGGCGAGTGGCGCGCGCCGCGCGGTCATGGCCGCCCCGTACACGCTGACGTGACGTGGGCTGTCGGCGTCGAACGGCCGGCCGGTGACGTCCTCCCATCGGTCGTGCAGCGTCAGTCCCGCCGTCGCCGCCATGGCGTCGAGCTGGGGCACCGTGGCGTAGCGGATCGACCACGGGCGCAGCCGCACGGCGCCGCCGTCGACGAGCTGGATGAACTGCCCCTCCGCACGCTGCTCGTCCGGATGGTGCGACGACACTGACAGCACGACATCGACGGCGCTCATCGAACGTAGCTCGACGTGCGCGCCGCGCCGAGGCGGGTCCTCGGGGACGAACGCCTCGACGACGAAGCTGCCGTCGTCGGTCAACACGCCGGCGACGGCAGCGAAGCACGCCGCCTGGCGCTGCGGCGACGGCAGGTTGAACAGCGTGTTGTACGCGACGAGCACGACGCCGAACGGACCGCTCGGCATGTCGTCGACCATGTCCCCGGAGATCGTCGTCACCATCCCACCGCCGTCCCGGGCGCGCAGGCGCTCGAGCATGGCCGCGCTGGCGTCGACGCCGGTGACGTCGAGCCCACGCTCGGCGAGGGGGATCGCTAGGCGCCCGGTGCCGATGCCGAGCTCGAGCACGGCGGGCGAACCGGCCGCCGCAGCGAGGCCGGCGATCAGCTCGACGGTGGCGTCGACGGCGCTGACGCCGTGATACCAGTCGTCATAGACGTCGGCGAACGCGTCGCCGTACGACGATGTCGTGTACCCCTCCACGCAAGCCATCCTGGCACCGTCGGTAGCGTGCGCTGTCGTGGAATCCGGTCGTCTCGCCTATCTCGACAACGCGGCCACGACGCCGATGCGCCCGGTCGCCGTCGACGCGCTGCTGCCGTTCCTGACCGAGCGATTCGCCAACCCCAGCGGCGCCCACCGCTTCGCCCGCGATGCCCGCCGCGCCGTCGACGAGGCGCGCGACACGGTGGCTGCCGTCGTCGGGTGCCAGCCGGGCGAGATCGTGTTCACGGGTTGCGGGACGGAGAGCGACAACACGGCGATCACGGGGGTGCTGGCCCGGCGTGGCGGGCGGGCGGTGTGTCCTGCCGCCGAGCACCACGCCGTGCTGCACGTGGTCGAGCATCATGGTGGCACCGTCGTCCCCGTCGACTCGACGGCATGCGTCGACCTCGAGGCGCTGGCCGGCACGCTTGGCGACGACGTCGGAGTGGTCAGCGTGATGACGGTCAACAACGAGGTCGGCTCGATCAACGACCTGGGCGCCGTCTCGGCGGTCGTCCGCGCCGGTGCGCCGGACGCGCTGCTGCACACCGACGCCGTCCAGGCGCCGTGCTGGCTGGACCTGCGCACGGTGTGGCCGCACGTCGACCTGCTGTCGCTGAGCGGCCACAAGTTCGGCGGTCCGAAGGGCGTCGGCGTGCTGGCCATCCGTGACGGCGTCGCCGCCGATCCGTTGATCAAGGGCGGCGGCCAAGAACGAGACCGCCGCAGCGGGACCCACAACGTGGCCGGGATCGTCGCGCTGGCGGCCGCCATCGCCGCCACCGACGACGAGCGGGCCGACGAGACGTTGCGTCTGGCGGCGCTGCGCGACCGGCTCGTCACCGGGCTGGTGGACGGGCTCGACGGCGTCCGCGAGACCGTTCCCCCGGCGGCCAAGGTCGCCGGCTCGGCGCACGTGCTGATCGAGGACGTGGAGAGCGAGTCGTTGCTGTACGTGCTCGACGAGGCCGGCGTGTGCGCGTCGGCGGCCTCGGCGTGCGCCAGTGGGGCGATGGACCCGTCGCACGTGCTGGCGGCGATGGGCGTCGAGCGGCGCTGGGCGATGGGCTCGCTGCGGCTGACGCTCGGATCGACGACGACAGCCAACGACATCGATGTGGCGGTCGAGGCGATCGTCGACGGCGTCAAGACGTTGCGCCGCCGCTGGGCAGGCCCACGCACGTGAAGGTGCTCGTGGCGATGAGCGGCGGCGTCGACTCGTCGGTCGCCGCGGCGTTGCTGCGCGCCGGCGGGCACGACGTCGTCGGCGTGACCATGCGCTTGTGGGGCGGCGAGAGCGACACCGGCTGTTGCAGCGTGGCCGACGTCGACGATGCCCGCCGCGTCGCCCAGCAACTCGACATCGACCACCTCGTGTTCAACTTCACCGAGGACTTCGGGGCGCACGTCGTCGACCCGTACGTGGCCGGGCACGCCGACGGCATCACGCCGAACCCGTGCGTCGAGTGCAATCGCCACCTCAAGTTCGATCGCCTGGCGGAACGCGCCGACGTGCTCGGCTTCGATGCCGTCGCCACCGGCCACCACGCGCGCATCGGTGGTGTCGCCGGCCGGCGCACGCTGGAACGTGGCGCCGACCGGGCGAAGGACCAGAGTTATGTCGTGCACATGCTCGATCAGTCCCAACTCGAGAGGACGCTGTTTCCCGTCGGCAGCTACCGCTCCAAGGCAGAACTCCGGGCGGTCGCTGCTGACCTCGGGCTGCGCACCGCCACCAAGCCCGACAGCCAGGACGTGTGCTTCATCACGT
>JALZMG010000343.1 GCA_030858325.1 Actinomycetota bacterium
GGTCTCGACGAAGGAGCGCTGATCCCCTGCGGCCGGAAAAAGAATTGGCCCATGACGTCGTTGAGACGTCGGTACTGTGCGTGAAGGTCGGCATCCCGTCCGTCTGGGTTCCCGGCCGGAGGAGGGAATCGTGCCGTCGTCAGCGTCCGCTGGCGCGGATCGAGGCGGGCCGCCGTCCGGCGTTGAATCTCCTCCTCCTCGGGCCCGGGACGCTGGCCAACCCGCTCGTCGCGGCCGTACTCGCCGCCGGCTCGTTGCTGTCGATGTTCGCCATCGCATCATGGCTGATCGCTCGGTTCCCGGACTCGTTGGGACTTCGAATCATGGCCGGCGTGGGCGCAACGTTGGTGGTCGTCGTCTTGATCGCCACACTCGTGTTGACGGTCGTCCTGCTGGCAGCACACTCGGCGCTGCATTGGCCGGTGCGGAAGTACGGCTTGTTGCTCGCGGCGTCGTACACGGCAGGCTCCGGAGCCCCGTACTGGACCGGACGGCAGGTCCTGGGACGCCCGACGACGGCGTGATCCGGCTGCCCATCCCTCCGCAGTTGGGAACCACCGCCTTCACGATCGACGAGGAGACGCGTCAGGCGGTTGTCACTCAGGCGTACCACGCCACGTCGTCACGGCTGACGCAGATCTTCGGCTCGCGGGCGGCGCGCGACGGAACCTCGTCCATCGCGCCGCATCCAGATCCCCCTGCTTGAGCGCGCGGCGCTCACTCTGCCGAACCGGGCCGAGTCACTCGCCGTATGCGGTGAGGAGGGTGGTCAGGTTGAGGCGGGCCTTGTCGGCGTCGGCGGGGCGGCGGCGTTCGACGGCGGTGGTGGCTAGGCCGATGACGGCGTCGAACCCGGCGAGCAGCTCGGGCCGCTCCTCGGCGACGCTGGGCCGCGCCTCGGCCCACACTGCGTCGACGCGGGCCAGCGCGGCGTCGTCGCCGTCGTTGTCGACGATCCGCTCACTGAGCGTGGCCAGCTCGCCGTCCAGCTGGGCCAGCAGTTCGTCGGGCGCACCGGCTGGTGTGAACGGCACCGTCGTCGGTGCGTCGAGGACGGCCGTCGTCTCGCTCGTGTCGAACGTCGTCGCCGCGCACCCGCCGAGCACGAGGACGGTGACGAGCGCCGCGGCCGCAGTGGCGACGCGGGAGCTCAAGCGGTGACCAGGATGCGGGCGCTGGCGAACGCCCCGACGCCGACGTGGCGCCCGCCGATCTCGACCGTCAACGTGCCATCCGGCGACGCCGCGGTGATCACGCCCTCGCGCCCTGGCTGCAGCGCGCTGGCCTCGAGGAACTCCAACAGGCCGGGCGTGAACTCCAGCTCCTCGGTGATGCGGCGCACCGTGAACTCGCCGCCGACGTCCAGGCTGGCCAGCGGGCGGAAGTCCGGCTCGTGATACCCGGAGCCGGGGATGGGGTTGCCGTGCGGGCATGTGGTCGGGTGGCCGAGCAGGCGGGCCAGCGCCTCCTCGACCGACTCGCTCATCACGTGCTCCCAGCGCCCGGCCTCGTGGTGCGCCTCCGCCCACGAGAGCTGCAAGATGTCCGTCAGGAAGCGTTCGGCCAGGCGGTGGCGGCGCACCACGCGCTCGGCCAGCGTGACGCCGTCGGGCGTCAGGCTGATGCCGCCGTCCATGCTGATCAGGCCCTCGTGCTCCATCCGCCGCATCATCTCGCTGACCGCCGGCCGGCTGACCTGGAGGCGCTCGGCGATGCGCGCCTGGATGACGTCGACGTCGTCCTCGGCGAGCTCGAAGATGCACTCGCAGTACTCCTCGAACGCAGGATGGTGCTCCCCGGCGACGGCCATGCGGATCAGCCTACTGTCGGGGTGATGCACCACCGGCTGACGACGACGCCACGTGTCGTGATCGTCGGGGCCGGCTTCGCCGGGCTGGCCGCGGCGCGGGAGCTGCGCGACGCGCCCGTCGACGTCGTCCTCATCGACGCCAACAACTTCCACACGTTCCAACCGCTGCTGTACCAGGTGGCGACGGCCGGCCTGGACGCCGACGACGTGTCGTTCCCCGTGCGCGGCATCGTCCGCCGCCGGCGCCGGCGGAGCAATGTGGCGGTGCGTATGGCCAGGGTCACAGCCGTCGACCTGACGGCGCGGACGGTGACGCTGGACGGGCGCGAGACGCTCGCCTACGACGCGCTCGTGCTCGCCTCCGGCGCGGTCACCGACGACTTCGGCATCCCCGGTGTCACAGAGCACGCGTTCGCGCTGAAGCACCTCGACGACGCGCTTGCGCTGCGCGCCCACGTGCTCGACGCGTTCGAGCGGGCGGCCGCCGATCCGACCGCCGTCGGCGACGGCGGCATCGACGTCGTTGTCTGCGGAGGCGGGCCGACCGGCGTGGAGATGGCCGGCGGCCTGGCCGAGCTGTACACCAGGGTGCTGGCCAAGGACTTCCCGCAGCTCCCGGTGCGCGCCGCGCGCATCGTGCTGGTGGAGATGGCTGACCGGCTGCTGACGCCGTTCCACCCGTCCTCGTCGCAGCGGGCGTTGCGCACGCTGCGCCGCCGCGGGGTCGACGTGCGCCTTGGCGTCGGCGTCGCCCGCATCGAGCGCGATTGCGTAGAGCTGACGGACGGCTCGACGATCCGCGCCCACACCGCCGTCTGGGCGACCGGCGTCGGAGCCGAGGGCCTGGCCGCAACCTCGGGCATGTCGACGGGACGCGGTGGCCGGCTCGTCGTCGAATCCGACCTCTCGCTGCCCAGCCATCCGGAGGTGTTCGCCGTCGGTGACATCGCTGCGGCCGTCGGCTCCGACGGGGTGCCGCTGCCGCAGGTGGCCCAGCCGGCAATCCAGGGCGGTCGCCATGCCGCCCGCCAGATCCTCGGCGACCTCGACGGGCGGGCGCGCCAGCCGTTCGTGTACCGGGACAAGGGGCAGATGGCCACGATCGGCCGCCACGACGCCGTCGCCGAGTTCCCCAACGGCTGGCGCATCGGCGGCCCGCTCGGCTGGCTGGCCTGGCTCGGCCTCCACCTCGTCTACCTGCTCGGATTCCGCAACCGCGTCAACGTGCTCGTCAACTGGGGCTGGAACTACCTGACCTACGACCGCGGCAGCCGCATCCTGCGCGAGAGCGAGCGCTCGACGCACACGGCCAAGAAGACGGATTCTCATCGCGGATCGCGCCGGTAATTGGCACGATTTTCAGCCAAGAAGTCTCGCCGCCGTCGTGCCTCAGGTACTGGTGCCCGCACGGCCGAGGGCAACCGCCGGCCCATCCTTCGGCAAACGGGAGTGGAGCGCTGCGTCTGGACCTCATCGTCGCTCCCTCGGCAATCGGTGGTGGCAGGGCGACGGCGACGCTGCACACTGGTGGGCATGACCGGCACGCGCTGACGATCCCCGTCCGCCCCTCCCTCCGCATCCTCAGGAGTTCCCGTGCCAGCAGCCGCACCGCTTCGTGCTCGCCACGTCACGGTCGTGCGCGGGCCGCAGACCGTGCTCGACGCCGTCGACCTCGTCGTCCCGTCCGGGCGCCGCATCGGCCTCGTCGGGCCGAACGGCGTCGGCAAGACCACGCTGCTGCAGACACTCGCCGGCCTCGTTCCGCTGGAGCAGGGGGCCGTCGAGCGCACACCACCGTCAGCGACGGTCGGCTACCTGCCGCAGGAACCGTCGCGCTCGAGGACCGAGACAGTCGCCGCATTCCTGGCCCGGCGCACCGGCGTGCACGCCGCCAACGTCGAGCTCGTCGCGGCGACAGCGGATCTCGCGGCCGGCGTGCCCGCGGCCGACGACCGCTATGCCGTGGCCTTGGAGCGCTGGCTGGCGCGCGGCGGCGCCGACTTCGACGCCCGCCTCGACCAGGTGGCCGGCGAGCTCGGCCTGGCCGTTGGCCTGCTCGACCAGCCGACCGCCGCACTGTCGGGCGGGGAGGCCGCACGGACCGGGCTGGCGGCGCTGTTGCTTTCCCGCTTCGACGTGTTCCTGCTCGACGAGCCGACCAACGACTTGGACCTCGACGGCCTGGCCCGCCTGGAGGAGTGGGTGTCGAGCGTCGCCGCAGGCGTCGTCGTCGTCAGTCACGACCGCACGTTCCTCGCCCGAACGATCACCGACGTGCTCGAACTGGACGAGTTCACGCATGGCGCCACGTTGTTCCGCGGCGGCTGGGAGGCCTACCAGGAGGAGCGCGAGGCCGCCCGCAGACACGCGTGGGAGCGGTTCGAGGCTTACGACACCCGACGCAAGGGCCTCGCCCAGCGGGCGCAACGAGAGCGGGAGTGGGCCAGCCAGGGTGTGGCCGCGGTGCGGGCGTCGGACGAGAAGGACAAGAACATCCGCCACTTCCGCAAGAACCAGACCGAGCAACTGGCCGGCAGGGCGGCGCGCACGGAGCGGCGATGGAGCGGCTGGAGGCCGTCGACAAGCCCCGCCAGCCGTGGCAGCTGCGGCTGACGGTCGACTCGCCCGAGCGCTCGGGCGACATCGTCGCCAGCGTGGTCGGGGCCGTCGTCGCCCGTGGCTCGTTCACACTCGGACCGATCGACCTGCACGTCGGCGCCGGCGAGCGCATCGCCGTCGTCGGCGCCAACGGCTCCGGCAAAACGACGCTGCTCGACGTGCTGCTCGGCCGCCTGCAACCCGACTCCGGCACGGCCCGGTTGGGTGCCGGCGTCGCTGTCGGCGAGGTCGAGCAGGCCCGCCGCCAGCTCGACGGGGACTCGCTGCTGCGGTCGTTCGGCGACGCCACGGGCCTGGACACGGCCGAGGTGCGGACGCTGCTGGCGAAGTTCGGTCTCGTCGCCGATCACGTCGCGCGGGCGTCCTCGACGCTGTCGCCCGGCGAGCGCACGCGAGCGACCCTGGCCGTCGTGATGGCCAACGGCGCCAACGTGCTCGTGCTCGACGAGCCGACGAACCACCTCGACCTGCCGGCGATCGAGCAGCTGGAGGTCGCCCTCGACGCGTTCGCCGGCACCGTGTTGCTGGTCACCCACGACCGCGCGCTGCTCGAGCGGGTGCGCCTGACGCGCACGATCGAGCTGTCCGCCGGCCGTGTGGTGCGCGACGAACCGCGCTGACGCGGCCGGCCCCTCGATGCCGACCGATTCCGACCCGAGTCAGGCGGTGGGGAACGTCGGCTCGCGGCGGGCCGGGTGCAACGCCAGCAGCCGGCGGGCGCGGGTGACATCGACGGCGCGCTCGGGTGCCAACTGCTGGCACGACGGGCACCACACCGAGACCCGCCGCCACGGGCTGGAGCGCTCGTCGCATCCATCGAGCGGGGTGGCACAGATCGGGCACGGCCGCCGCCGCCGCCCGTACACGAAGTGGTCGTCGAGTTGCATCCGCCGCCCCGTCGTGTTCTGCGGGCCGCGGGCGGCGTTCGTGCGGATCAACCCCGTCCCCAACCCGACCAGCGCGTCGAGCCCGCTGATCGCACCGACCGGCTGGTGCGGAGCGACGCCGGCGATGAACGGGACCTCGACGGCGTAGAGGTTGCCGAAGCCGGCCACGTTGCGCTGATCGAGCAGCGCGCCGGCCAGCGGTTCGTCTGGCCGGTCCGTCAGGCGGGCGACGATGTCGTCGACGTCCGGGGGCTCCGGCCCGCACAGATCCGGCCCGAGATGGCCGACGACGGAGTCCTCGCGGCTCGTCGCAACCATGCCGAGGATCGGCACGTCCAGTCCCGTCAGGCGGCCCGTCTCCATCCACAACTCGATGCGCCGCCGCCACGCCGCTTCGATCGGTGCCGGCCCGACGACGAACGAGCCGGTCATCCGCAGGTGGGCGTGCAGTGTGCGCCCGTCGTCGAAGCGCACCAGCAGGTGCTTGCCGACGGCGTCGGCCCCGAGCAGCACGCGCCCGGCGAGGTCGACGCCGACGAGGCGCGGATCGCGGGTGACGCAGCGCTGGCAGCACTCGCCGGCGAAGCGCCTGTTGATGCGCTCCGCCAAGCGGCGGATGGTGTCGCCCTCCGGCATGCGCCCATCATCCCTGCCCGTCGCGGCGATGACACGGGACGCGTACCCTCGACGCCATGGACGACGACATCCTGGCCCGCATCGACCGCCTCGTCGGCGAGGAGCACGACCTGCAGAACTCGCCCGAGCCGACCGACCCCGCCCGGCTGCGCAACCTGGAGGTCATGCTTGACCAGTGCTGGGACCTGCTGCGCCAGCGGCGGGCCAAGCGCGACGCCGGGCTCGATCCGTCCACCGCGCACGTGCGTGACCCGGGCACGGTCGAGGGCTATCAGCAGTAGCCCGGCCGGACCAAAGGAGGTGGTGATGGGGACGCTCGACACGTTGCGCTCGGTGCTGCGGTTCCGGCCCATCGAGTGGAACGCCACGGCTCGCCGGCTGCGCGCCGCGGCGTCCGTCGACGATCTGCGCCGCATCGCCAGGCGCCGCCTGCCGCGCGGCGTGTTCGAC
>JALZMG010000357.1 GCA_030858325.1 Actinomycetota bacterium
CCGATCGTCGTGGTCCTCGCCGCGCTGTGCGGAGCGGCGTTCGACGCGAGCAATGACGGCGACGGGTTCGTCGTCGCGGGACTTGCCGGCGGGAGCCTCTTCATCCCGCCGCTGCTGACGATCGTCTTCCGGGAGAAGTACCCACGCTGGTGGTTCGACTTCAATCTGGGTTTCCTCCGCTTCAACAACCGGGTGATCGCCTACCTCCTGCTGCTGCGCGACGAGTACCCGTCAACCGACGAAGAGCAAGCCGTGCACCTGGACCTGCCATATCCCGACGTGCGCGCCGATCTCAACCGGTGGATGCCGCTGGCGAAGTGGTTCCTCGCCATTCCCCACTACATCGTGTTGATCGTCTTGGACGCCGCCGTCGTCCTGGCCGCGCTCGGTGCATGGATCGCCATCGCCTTCACCGGCCGCTATCCGCGCGGACTGTTCGACTTCGCCGTCGGCGTGATGCGCTGGCACAACCGCGTCGTCGGCTACGCGTTCGCGTTGGTGACCGACCGCTACCCGCCGTTCCGCCTCGCCGCCTGAGCGCGCTGGGCGCGCTGCTGGGCGCGCTGGGCGCGCTGGGCGCGAATCGTGCCAAAGGATGATCTGGGCGCGCACAGTGTCGAAAACGCACATGGATGCGCCCAGAGAGCGAAATGGCGTTCAGGATCCGGGCGCCATCTGCGGCGACCGCGGCGCGACGAACATCGGTGCGCCGCCGACCGGGCGGCTGACGATCAGGCCAGCGGGATCTGGGGGGCGCAGGGCCGTCGGTGTCAGGTCGAGTCGTTGGGCGAGGCGGGCGACGATCAGCGTCAGTTCCATCTGGGCGAGCGCGAACCCGACGCACATCCGCGGACCGCGACCGAACGGCACCCACGCCTCGTCGGCGAGGACGCGCTGTGCATCGGTCAATCCCAGGAAGCGATCGGGATCGAACGTGTCCGGGTCGGCCCAGGCCGCCGGGGCGCGGCCGGCGAGATACGGCGACCAGAGCACCAGCGATCCATGCGGGATGACGTATGCCCCGACCGTGACGTCAGTCGCCGCCTCGCGCGCTCCGACACCGGACGCCGGATGGACGCGCAGCGTCTCGCGCATGACCCGGTTGGCGAGCTCGAGCGAGACGAGCGACTCGTGGTCCGGCAGCCGGCCGGCCCCTGGTGGTTTAAGCACGGCGTCGGCTTCCTCGCCGATGCGCGACCAGAGGGATGGTTGGGTGGTGGCCTCCCACAGGATCCACGCCAGTGACGAGGCGGTGGTGTCGTACCCGGCGCCGATCAGCGACTTGACCTGGTCGCGGATCTCGGCCGCGGAAAGATCGCTGCGGTGCACGAGTGCGTCGAGGACGTCGCCACGCTCGTCGCCGCCGTCGGGCGGCGGATCGTGACGCGAGTCGGCGATCGCCGCGTCGATCAGGACGTCGAGCGCGGCGCGGTCCCGGCGGACTCCGGCGCGCAACGTGAACGGCAGCGGATGGGGGACTTGCCGGTAGAGCGGGCTCGAGAGGTAGCGCTGGGCGCGGGCGAACCGGACGTCGATCTCCTCGGTCCGTTCCACCAATCGTTCACCGAACAGCGCGCGGACGACGATCTCGATCAGCAGCCGGCGCCCGACGGGGTAGAGGTCGGTGGATGATCGCCGCGCGTCCGATGCGAGGAGATCGTCGATGGCGACATCGGTGCGCTCGACGATCATCGGGATCCAACGCTGCAGCCGGCGCCGGCCGAACGCCTGCTGCACGGCACCGCGTCGGCGTCGGTGATCTGGGCCGTCGGAGGCGATCATCGTGTGCTTGCCGACGACGAACGGGAACGGGCTGAGCCTGGTGTCCCACCGGTAGCGGTCGTTGGGTTGCATCAGCACGTCGTGGATCAATGGCGGTGAGCCGACGACGACCATCCGGAGCGGGCCGGCTCCGAGCGCACAGATCGGCCCGAACCGCTCGGCCAGCTCGTCGAGCGCCGTCTGGGGTGTGCGCAGCAAGCGGCGGATCAGCGCGATCTGCTCACGACGCGGTGGCTGTGGGATCGATTCCATCTTCGTCGGTCGGTAGCGGTCCAGGCAGCGGCGTCGAACCGTTGCGCATCTTGTTACTCGGTGATCTGGGCTCGGCTGTACTCGCTGGAACTCGGCGCGAGAACGCCTCCACACGATTGGCGATGGCGCCGGCGCCGATCGGTGAGTCACGATCGAGGAGCTCACCCGCCGGCGTGTACACGGATCCGCTCCTGGGTGAACTCGATGATCTCGCCGTCGCTCATCGAGGCACCACGGCGAACGGCCATGGCGAAGTCGGGTGCCCCGAGCCGTTGCCGCAGCGACTCGACCTGGTCGTCGATGTGCTCGGCGTCGGACGCCTCGAACGGAAGTGCGTACGCGGCACCGACGGCCGACAGTGCGCCGTGCAGCGTTGCCGCCCCGCGCAGGTCGCCGAGCTGCACGAGGATGCCGAACACGCGACGCAGCGACAACCACTGGTTCGCCCAATCGCCGCCCCGGAACCACAAATCGATGACGTCGGCGAAGCCGGCGAGTGCGGGCCGCGGCGACCCGCGACGTGCGTCCAGCCACAGCACTTCGGTCAGGGCGAACGCCTGCACCCACCGGTTCCCCGCGTCTGCCGCCTGCTCGGCCGCCTGGGTGAGCAGCAACGTCGCGGCCTCCTCGTCACTTGACTCGAGCGCCAGGCCGAGCGCGTAGGACGCCTGCGCCAACGCCGTCGGCGAGCCGCTGCGCCGAGCTGCGATCAACGCTTCCTCAGCCATCTCCACACCTCGTTGCGCGGCGCCGACGCTTGTGAATGCGACAGAGCGCATGTACAGACCGTGGGTCAGGCGCGCCGCGGAGCCGTCCCGGGCGTCGTCGAGCATCCGGTCGATCCAGTACTGGGCCGTCGTTGCGTCGCCACGGTAGAACAGCGAATTGCCGAGCGCGCGCTCGGCCAGTCCCGAGGACCCGACGCCCAGCCGGTCGGCGGCGGCCAGCGAGCGCTCGGCGTAGAGGATCGAGCCGTCGAGATCACCGCGCACGAAGCGCCCGTACGACGCGATACCGAGGACCAGGGGCGCGCGTGGCGACTCCTCGAACCCGGGCAGTGCGATCACCTCGTCGGTCCATGCGACGACTTCGGCGTGCATCGAGCGGAACGAGTACTCACGCAGCGCCACGACGAACCGGCCGCATCGTTCGACATCGCCGTGCTCGGCGTCCCACCAGAACGCCGTCCGGAGGTTGTCGAACTCGCGCTTGATCCGCGCCGACGACGCCGCCTCCTTGACGCCGGCCAGCGCTGCACCCGCCCGCTCCGCCACGTCGAGGTACCAGTGCGCGTGACGGACGCTGACCGCGGCGTGGTCCACGTCACCGTCCACCGCGCGGCCGAACTCGCGCAACGGTTCGAGGACGCGGTAGCGGTCGTTGCCGGTGTCAGCCGGCTGCACCATCGACTTGTCGACGAGCCCGGCCAGCAGCCCTGCGACGGCGGACGTGGCGAGCTCGTCGTCGGAACAGATCGACTCGGCGGCGTCGAGCCCGAACGCGCCGGCGAAGACGGAGAGCCGGGCGAACAGCGTCTGCTCGGGCTCGTCGAGCAGCTTGTACGACCACCCGACGAGCTCGCTCATCGTGCGATGGCGCGGATCGCTGGAGAACTGGGCGTGGTCGAGCAGGTCGAGTCGGCGATCGAGGCGTTCGGCCAACGCCGCCGGACTCAGCGCGCGCAGGCGGGCGGCCGCCAGTTCGATGGCCAGTGGCAGCCCGTCGACGCGCCGCACGATCTCGACCACAGCATCGACGTTGCCGGGGCCTAGCTGGAAACCGGGATTCGACGCAGCGGCTCGGTCGACGAACAGTCGCACGGCCGGGGCGTCGGCGGCGCGCCCAGGCGACGCGCCCGGCGCCTCGACGGCGAGTGGCTCGACGCGCGTGACGTGTTCGCCGGCCACGCCGAGCACCTCACGACTCGTCACGAGCACCGTCAGGTCGGCGCAGGAACCGAGCAGGCGCTCGACCAGCCGGGCGACGGAAGCGTGCAGGTGCTCGCAATTGTCGAGTACGAGGACGGCCCGCCGCCCGCGCAGGAACTCGACGAGGGATTCTTCGACACTGAGGTGCTGGCGCTGTTGGACGTCGACGGCGGTCGCCACCGACGCGACGGTCGACGACGGGTCCTGCACCACCGCCAACTCGATGACGTACACCTCGCCGCGTCGCTCGTCCCACACGTCGGCTGCAACGCGCATCGCCAGCCGGGTCTTGCCGACTCCTCCCGGGCCGACGAGCGTGACGAGACGGTGGTCCGCGAGCCGGGTCACGATGTCGGCCAGCTCGGCGCCACGACCGACCAGCGAGGTCAGCTCCCCCGGCAACGCGCGTGACCCGCTGCCGCCGCGAGCAGGTGCCACGGCGAGCAGGTCTGGATCGGACTCGAGGATGCGCATCTCCAGCGCACGCATCGCCGCCGGTGGATCGAGTCCGACCTCGTCGCGCACGATCGCGCGGAACGTGGCGATCCGCCGGAGTGCGTCGGCGGCGCGGCCGCTGCGGTACAACGCCGTGGAGAGCAGCAGCCACGGCCGTTCGCGCAACGGATCCGCCGCCACCAGTGCCTCGAGTTCGGGCACGACCGTGCGGTCCTCACCTTGCGCCAGCCGGTGGCCGAGCAGCTCCTCGCTCGCCACCGACCGCAGCTCGCCGAGACGGGTGACCTCGGCGCGGGCCCAGTGGCGATCGGCGAACTCGGCGAACGGCGCGCCGCCGAAGAGCGTGAGCGCATGCTCGTACGCGGCGACCGCGCTGGGCCGGTCTGGCGCCAACTGCGCGGTGCGGCACAGCGTCTCCACGAGCCACGCGTCGACGACGTCGTCGTCGGCGTGGAGCACATATCCAGGCGGACGACCGAGGAGCTGCACCTCGGGGGCGAGCACCTTGCGCAGCCGGGAAACGTTGCCCTGCAAGACGGCGCCGGGATCGGCCGGCTGGTCGTCGCCCCACAGTTCGTCGCCGAGCCGATCCGTCGACACCACAGCGCCATGCGCCTGGACGAGCATCGCCAGGATCAGTCGGGGCTTGGGCCCGCCGATCGCCACACGGGTGCCGTCGCGCACGACCTCGACGTCGCCGAGCACCCGGATCTGCAGCCCGCTCCCCACACCCGCCAGTCTGGCAAGGCCACTTGCAACGCGCTTGCAGAATCGCCGGTCGCCTGCATCCATGCTGCACATGTCCTGCCGCGGGCGCGTGCAAAATCGGCCCCATGCCCAACACCGACACAAATGTTCCGACGACTGACACGCCCGCCAACCCCAACAAGTCACTCTGGGAGAAGGGTGACTTCACCCGCATCGCCGCCAGCATGCGCGAGAGCGGGGCCTCGCTCGTGCGCCGCATCGGCCTCGAGCCGGGCACCGATGTGCTCGATCTCGGCTGCGGTGACGGCACGACCGCCATCCCGGCGGCGGAGATCGGCGCCAACGTCCGCGGCGTCGACATCGCCAGCAACCTCGTGGCCGCCGGCCGCGCGCGTGCCGCCGCGCTGGGCCTCGCCAACTGCACGTTCGAGGAGGGCGATGCCTCGAACCTCGTCGCCGTCGAAGACGACTCCGTGGACGTGCTCGTCACCGTCTTCGGGGCGATGTTCGCGCCCAAGCCCTTCGACACAGCGGGCGAGATGGTGCGCATCGTGCGGCCGGGTGGGCGCATCGTCATGGGCAACTGGATCCCCGGCGATCCGACCCTCGTGGCCCAAATCCTGAAGATCAGCGCGTCGTACGCGCCACCCCCTCCCGAAGGGTTCGTCAGCCCGGTGACGTGGGGCGTCGAGGAGCACATCCGGGAGCGGTTCGCCGCCGCCGGCATTGACGACGGCAACATCACGTGCGCGCGCGATACGTACGTCTTCGACTTTGCAGGTTCGCCGCAGGAGTTCGTCGACACGTTCCGCAACTACTACGGCCCGACGATGAACGCGTTCGCCGCCGCCGAGTCGAACGGCAAGGCCGCCGAGCTGCAGGCCGAGCTGGAGGAGCTGTTCGCGGCGCAGAACACGAGCACGTCGAGCGACCACACCGTGATCCCCGCCACGTTCATGCGTGTCATCGTGACCTGCTGAGCCGTCGGCGGTGCGGGGCGCGCTCCGGTGGTTGGGCCGGCCCACTTGGGGCAAGGATGCGAGTCGCTACTGGCAGGACGGGCCTGCCATGACATTGGGAGATCCGATGGAACCGACCTACGACGTCGTCTGGCCGAAACCGCCGATGGGCGTGCAGGCTCGTCGGCCGGCGCAACGCCTGACCGACCTGCGCGGCGCGCGGATCGGCTTCGTGTGGGACTACCTGTTCCGCGGTGAGGAGATCTTCCCGGCCGTCGAGCGCGAGCTGCG
This sequence comes from Actinomycetota bacterium, assembly GCA_030858325.1. GTDB lineage: Bacteria > Actinomycetota > Acidimicrobiia > Acidimicrobiales > Ilumatobacteraceae > JALZMG01. Next base: position 6,377 of record JALZMG010000357.1, read on the forward strand.
CGCCCGTTTCGAGGGAGTCGACATCGTCGGCTACGACGTGTTCGGCAACATCCACGGACCGCACGAAGCAGACCTCGTCCGCGCCATTCCCGAGACATTGCGGGCGCATCGGGTCGACGGAGTCATCGTCGGCAACGGCTGTTGAGGCAGCTGCACGCCCGCCGTGTCGCGGGCATCCGTTGCCGCCGAGGCGGCTGGCGTGCCGTCGGTCTCGCTCGTCTGCGAGGGCTTCGAACGTCAGGCGCGGGCGACCGGTCGTGGACTCGGATTCGACGGCCTCCCCCTGGCCGTGCTGCGCGGCCACGTCGACGCGCAGTCGACCGACGAGATGATGTCGTCGCTGTTGAGCGCGACGTTCGACGAGATCGTCACCGGCCTGACAGCGCCGATCGATCACGC
>JALZMG010000364.1 GCA_030858325.1 Actinomycetota bacterium
GTCACGCACCGAGCGGACGTGGCGCCAGAGCGTGGCCGTCGGACCGACCGGGCAGCCGATCCTCGCCACCGCAGAGGACCCGCTGTATGAGGCGCTGCAGATCGAACTCGACGCCGCACGGGAGGAGGTCGGTGCGGTCGTCGAGCTGGACGCCGAGCTGCGGCCGGGACTGTCGGCGGCCGCCAACGTGCTCGTGCTCAGGGCCGCCCAGGAGCTACTGGCCGACGTCGTCCGCCGCAGCGAGTCGACGACGCTGCGCGTGCGAGTCGAGGGGAACGATGTCGTCGTGACCGTCGAGGGGGAGGACGAGGAGGGCCGTCCGGTGCTGCCCGGTCCGCTTCCACTCCCCCCGTCTGCAGCAATCGCCCCATGTGCCAACGGCGTCCGCCTCCGCAACGCCGCCGCACCGGCACCCGACCCCTGACATCCGAGGTTGTCGCGCCCCGGAGGTTGTCTCGCCCGGCAGAGGGTGAGCACAGCCCCGGGTGCTCGAAAACCTCGGATGGTTCTTCGGTTCAGTCACGGGGGGAACGGCCGGAGAGGAAGTCGATCGAGCGGGCGACGGTGGCGGCGACGAAGCGTTCCTGCTTCGGGCCGTCGACGAAGCGCGCCGCGGCCTGCAGCGGACGGGGTGACCCGGTGCGCAGCGATTCCTCGGCCGCCGCACGCGTCGTCTTCACGGCGTGGGCGTGGACGATGAACGCCGTCGTCGTGTCGTCGAGCGCGTGGCGCTGCAGCGTCTCGCTCGCCGTGAGCACGTCGGCCGTGCCGAGGTCGACGTGCTCGGGCTCGCCGACACTCGTGTGCCACTCGTGCCGCCCCGTCCAGTGGGCGAGGAACACGCACCACACCGCCAGCCGAACCGCGTCGGGGTGCCCGGGCAGGTGGGCGGCGTGCCAGCGGGCGGCGTTGGCGTACGTGATGCCGTGCGTGATATCCAGCCAGCCGAAGTCGTCGTGGACGTCGAACTCGCCGCGTGGGTCGTAGCGCAGCATCCGCTCGGCAACCGCGTCGACGACGACGTCGAGCAGGCCATCGACACCCGACCCGTCACGTAGGGCGCCGACGGCGGCGTGCAGCGGCGCGGCGCGGTCGCGGCCGCCCTCGAGGATCGCCGCCCGCAGCGTGCCGTCGTCTGACCACGAGCCGGCTGGCTCGACGGCAGCCAGCTTGTTCAGGTCGAGTGCACCCACAGCCTTCGTGAACGGGCGCATGTACGGCAGCGTGTCCTCACGGGTGCCGTAGACGATCGTCGGCACGAGGTGTGGCAGGACGGTGTCGGCCCGCTCCCAGCCGAGCATGTCGAGCAGCTGGAACGCCTTCTGCGCGTAGATCGCCCCGTGCCCGTAGCCGAGCAGGTGGTCGCTGACGACCGCCGTGAACCACGGCCGCAACTCGTCGGCTCCGGCACCGGCGTGGATGGCGCCGCGCAGCAGCCCCTGGGCCGGCGACAACTGCTCGGTGTCGACGAGCCGGCGGAACGCCGACGCGGGATCACGGCCGAGACTGGTGGCCGGTGGCGGCAGCTGATTGACCGGCCGGTCGCGCTCGGTCTCGGCGATGCCGGCGATGCCCTGGACGAGCGGCAGTGCCCGCTGATCCCCCTCGTACAGGTCGACCATCGCCAGGCAGTCCGTGGCCGAGGCGATGGAGTGGCCCCACCCGAACTCGCCCCGTGGCGCGCCGTGGGCGACGGCCGCCCAGACCAGCTCGCCGGGATCGGCGTCGGCGCGCAGCAGGCGTACGACATCGCGCGAGACCTGGCCGATGTAGTCGTGCTCGATGCCGCGACGGAGGCTGTCGATGAGGCGCGGCCGCAGCTCCGCAGGATCCGGCTCGTTCCACGCGATCGCCAACCGCCCGTCGGGGCCGACGTCGACCGTGTGCGTGCGCACGTCCTCCTCGCCGAGCACGCACGCCCCGTCGTCGACACGGAACTTCCAGTTGTGCCATGCGCACGTGAGCACATTGCCGTCGAGCACACCCTGCGTCAGCCCGTAGCCCTCGTGGGGGCAGGCGTGGTCGAGGGCGAACACACCGTCGCTCGTGCGCACGAGCGTCACCTTGTAACCGTTCACGCGGACCATCCGCATCGAGCCGATCGCCAGGTCGTCGAGACACACGTCGAGCGGCGTGGGGTTCGTCGTCATCGTCACCCCGGCGAGGGTAGATGTTCAAGCAAACTTGAAGTCAAGCACACCCGGCCCGAGGTGTTCTCAGATGCCCTTCTGGGCGCCGAGGTTCCCATCTTCGAGAACCTCCGCGCCCAGATCGCCATTTCCGCCGACCGAAGCGTCAGGCGTCGTCACGGGCGGCGCGCATGGGGAGGCGCGAGCGCCATTGGCCGTCGTAGTCGTGCAGCGCGGCGGCGACGGCGGGGGCGGTCGGCACGAGGCCGATCTCGCCGACGCCCTTGATCCCGTACGGAGATCGAGGTTGGGGCACCTCGACCAGGTGGACCTCGATCGGCGGCACGTCCTTGGCCCGCAGGATGCCGAGCTGGCGCAGCGTGGAGAACTCCGGGAAGCCCGTCTCCGGGTCGGTCGGGAAGTCCTCGGTCAGGGCGTACCCGAGCCCCA
>JALZMG010000461.1 GCA_030858325.1 Actinomycetota bacterium
GTCGTCGGCGGTGGCGCCGGGTTGCTCGGCGCCCCAGCGGCCGTGCTCGCGCTGGTGCTCGCCTTGGCAACAGCTGCGGCGTGGGCCGTGGCCGGCCGGCAGCGCAGTGTTGCGCTCGGGCCGAGCCTCGTCGCCGGTGCCCTTGTCGTCGTCGTCGGTACCCGAGTCGCCGGCGTGCCCGGCTGGGGCGGGTGACGCGATGACGACCGCCGAGCAGGCGCCCGCACCGGAGCAGGCGGTCCCCTCGCGCCCCGCCCGCTGGAGCGTCGGTCGCAGGCGTCCACCCTCCCCGGCCGCGCGCGTCGATCTCGGCCGCGTCGCCGAAGCCCATCACCGCAACCCGGCCTGGCTCCTCGGGGGGATCCTGCTCGTCGTCATGTCGGCGCTGGGCGGAGTGCTGCTGTTCGCCTCCCGGGACGATCGCGTCGAGGTGCTCGTCACCGCGGGAGAACTGCGCATGGGCGATGTCGTCGAGCGCCAAGACCTGCGCATCGAGCGGATCGCCGTGGACGGCGGCCTCGCCGTCGTCGAGCCGGACTCGGTCGACGAGATCATCGGCCAGTACGTGGTCGCCGGCGTTCCCGACGGCACGCTCGTCAACCGCGCCATGTTCTCACCCGAGTCCGGCCTCGGGGCCAACGAGATGGACGTCGGCGCAGCGCTCGATCCGGGCGAGTTCCCGCAGTCCGACCTGCCCGTCGGTGCCCGCGTCGAACTGCTCGTCACGGTGCCGGCCGGCCCGGTACTCGGCCCGGCCATCGAGCAGGGCGACGCCGGCGGCGAGCAGGCGGGCGGGCAGGGCGCGAGCGCGGCGATCGCCAGATCGATCGGCACGGGAGTCGTGACGCAGAGCGAAGAGCGGGCCAACGGGCAGCTCCTCGTCACGCTGCGGGTGAGCACCGACGTCGGCCTGCGCGTCACCCAGGCGGCGACCGAGGACACGCTGCGTGTGGTCCTCGTAGGAGGGGAACCGTGACGCCGCTCCGCTGGCGCCGGCCGGTCGGCAGGGGACGTCGATGACGGTCGTCGCGCTCGCCTCGATCGCCGGATCGCCAGGCGTCACCCGGCTGGCGATCGGTCTGGCCGCCGCCTGGCCGGGCGGGTGCGAGCGCGTCGTGATCGAGGCTGACGCCGACGGTGGCCGCCTCGGTGCCGAACTCGGCGTCGGTGTCGAGCCCGGCCTGATGGAACTGGCGATGGCGGCGCGGGCGAGCGGCCTCACTCCCGCCAGCATGCTCGAGCGTGGCGCGGCGGCGATCGGGGACTGGTGGGTCGTCCCTGCACCGCCCTCGGCGGAGCAGACTTCGTCGGCGTTGGCGCACGCCGGCGCCGCGCTCGCTTCGACGATGGCCGCCGATCGCAGCGGTCGCGTGTGGATCGTCGACGCCGGCCGGCTGTCGGCGCGCTCGCCGGCACTCCCGTTCGCCAGGCTGGCCGATCACGTGCTGCTCGTCACGAACGGGACGTTCCCCGAGTTACAGCTCCTCGCCCACCGCGTCGACAGTTTGCACGGCGCCGGCTGTGCGGTCGCCGTGGTGGTCGTCGAACCGACGGCGTGGTCGGCCGAGGAGATCGCCGACTTCGCCGGTGCCGACGTGGCCGCGCTCGTGCCGTTCGTGCGCACTCGCGCCCATCGGGTCGCCTCGATGTCAGCGACGCCGTGGCGCGGCTGGTGGCGCAGGGTCGGGGAGCTGGCGGCGCTGCTCGCCGACGGGACGCGCGGCGCAGACGACGCGGTCGCCACCACCACGTCCTCCGTCCCGGACACCGCTGCGCGCCCTGCAGGCGAGGCGCAGCGATGAACACCCTGGTCACGCTCGACGACGTCATCGAAGCGGTCCAGGAGGCGCTCGTGAATGCCGAGGCCGCCGGCGAGGCCAGGCGTTGGGACGATCTCGAGCGGGAGGCGTTCGCGCACGACATCGCGACGTCGTACGTGGCCCGTCGAGCTCGCCAGGCCATCGAGTCCGGGGCGACGCCGATGGATGTCGCCGCCGAGAGCGACGTCATCCGGAGAGCGCTCGCCGCCTACTTCCATGCCGGGAAGTTTCAGGTGCTGCTCGAGATCCCCGATGTCACCGACATCATGGTCAACGGTCCAGACGCGATCTGGCTCCAGTACGTCGACGGTCGAGTCGTCCGCCATGCCGAGCGGATCTTCGCCGACGGCGACGATCTGCGCGCCGAGGTGGCCCAGTTGGCCAGGCGCGCCGGCGGTACGGAGCGTCGCTTCGACGACGGCCGGCCGCTGCTCGTCGTGCGCCTGCCCGACGGATCACGGCTGGCCGCGGTGATGAACGTCTCGCCGACGCCGCAGGTCGCCATCCGCCGCAACGTGCTGCCGGACGCGTCCCTCGACGAGCTGGTTGAGCGGGGCACGATCGACCAGGCGATGCGGTCACTGTTGGCCGCGGCGATGGCGGCCGGGATGCGCACCGTGGTCTCCGGTGAGACCGGCGCGGGGAAGACGACGCTCGTGCGGGCGATGACCGAGGTGCTGCCGGTCGACACGCGCATCGTCGTCATCGAGGACACGCGAGAGCTCAACCTCGGCGCCGACCCTCGTCGCGGCGGCGCAGTGCTGGAATGGGAGACGCGCGAGGCGAACATCGAGGGCGTCGGCGAGATCGCCCAGCGGGAGCTGGTGCGCCATGCCCTGCGCTTCAACCCGAATTGGCTGATCGTCGGCGAGGTCCGTGACGGCGACGCGGCGCGCGAGATGTTGCTGGCCATGCAGCACGGCCACCCGAGCCTGTCGACCGTTCACCACCACTCGGCGTTGTCGGCATGGAAGAAGCTGGCCCAGTACGTCGCCCAGGGCCGTGAGGCCGTCGAGTTCTCGATCGCCGCGCTGTTGATCTCCGACGCCGTCGACTTCTTCGTGCACCTGGGTCGCGACCGTTCCGGTCGTCGCGTCGTCACGGAGATGTGCGAGGTCGCCGGTTGGAACGGCGCCGAGGTCCAGTTGAACCGGCTGTTCGTGCCCGGCGCAGACGGGCGTGGCCTCCCCCAGCCGCATCTGTCCGACGCCCGTCGATCCCGCCTGCGCGAGCGCGGCTTCGACGACCACCTCCTGCTCAACCCAGACGGGTGGTGGGCACGATGATCGTCTCCTCGCTCGTCGGTGGGC
>JALZMG010000517.1 GCA_030858325.1 Actinomycetota bacterium
GTCGTCGGCAGCACCGACCAGGCCGCGGCGATCAAGGTTTCGTCGCTGTACCTCGGCGTCGCCGCGCCGGTGATCGTCACCGACCCGGCCTCTGCGGAGACGATCAAGTACGCGGCGAACGCGTTCCTGGCCACCAAGCTGTCGTTCGTCAACGCCGTCGCCGCGATCTGCGAAGGTGTCGGCGCCGACGTCAACGATGTCGTGCTCGGCCTCGGCTACGACCAGCGCATCGGCCGCGACTTCCTCCGGCCAGGGCCCGGCTGGGGTGGCAGTTGCTTCCCGAAGGATACGCGGGCGCTGCTGCGGATCGCCGCCGACGCCGGCTACGAGTTCGGGTTGCTGGAAGGCGTCGTCGAGGTCAACGACGAGCAGTTCGCGCGTGTGGTCGACAAGGTGCGCCGGGCCGTGGGCGGGGTCCTCGACGGCGCGCGGGTCGGGGTGTGGGGCCTCACGTTCAAGGCCCGCACGGACGACCTGCGCAACTCGCCGTCGGTGGCCATCGTCGAGCGCCTGCTCGATGCCGGCGCCGTCGTGCGCGCTCACGACCCGACCGTCGACGGCACCAAGCCCGGCCTGCCGGACGGGCTGGAGATCTGCTCCGACCCGTACGCCGTGTGCGAGGCCGCCGACGCGCTCGTCGTGCTCACGGAGTGGGACGACTACCGCTGGCTGCACGCCGCCAAGGCCGCCGACGTGATGGCCAGGCGGGCCGTCGTCGACGCCCGCAACCTGCTCGACCGCAACGAGTGGACGCGCCTCGGCTTCGACTACCAGGGCATCGGCCGCTAGCCGTGGCCCGCATCGTCGTCACCGGCGGTGCCGGCTTCCTCGGCTCCCACCTCTGCCGAGCGCTGCTCGCCCGCGGCGACGAGGTGGTCGTGCTCGACAACTTGATCACCGGGTCCGTGCGCAACATCGAGGAGTTGTTCGGGCGGCGCGGGTTCACGTTCGTCGAGCACGACGTCAGTGAGTACGTGTGGGTGCCGGGCGCCGTCGACATCGTCATGCACTTCGCCAGCCCGGCCTCGCCGATCGACTTCGAACGCATCCCCATCCAGATCCTCAAAGTCGGCGGCCTCGGCACGCACAACTGCCTCGGGCTGGCCAAGGCCAAAGACGCCCGCTTCTTCCTCGCCTCGACGAGCGAGGTGTACGGCGACCCACTCGTGCACCCGCAGCCGGAGACCTACTGGGGCAACGTCAACCCCGTCGGGCCGCGCGGGGTCTACGACGAGGCCAAGCGCTACGCCGAGGCGATGACGATGGCGTACCACCGCCACCACGGCCTCGACGTGCGCATCGTCAGGATCTTCAACACGTTCGGCCCCTTGATGCGGCCCGACGACGGTCGAGCGGTGTCCAACTTCCTCACCCAGGCGTTGCGCAGTCTGCCGATCACCGTGTACGGCGACGGCACGCAGACCCGTTCGTTCTGCTACGTGGACGACGAGGTGCGCGGGTTCCTGGCGCTGCTCGACAGCGACGTCACGGGGCCGGTCAACCTCGGCAATCCCGACGAGTTCACCATTGCCGAACTGGCCGGACTGGTCGTCGACGTGACCGGGTCGTCGTCGCCGATCGTCCACGAGCCGCTGCCGGTGGACGACCCGGTCCAACGCCAACCCGATCTGACGCGAGCACGCGAACTGCTCGACTGGTCGCCGGAGGTGCCGCTGCGCGCGGGCCTTGAACGCACGGCCGAGTACTTCCGCCGGTCATTCGACGGCTGACACCCGCCTGAGCCCAAGCGCTCATCGCTCATCGCTCGCTGCGTACACTCCGGCCGATCGCGATGGTCGAGATCCGCAGCCACCTCCAGGGGACGATCGTCGCCGTCGTCGCCGTGCCCGGCGCCGTCGTGCGCGCCGGCGACGTGCTCCTCTTGATCGAGTCGATGAAGATGCACCACGACGTCGTCGCCTCGGAGTCCGGTCGAGTGGAGAAGCTGCTCGTCGAGTTCGGTTCGTCCGTCATGCCGGGCGACCGCTTGGCGCTGCTCGACCCAGGCCACGCCGACGTCGGAAGGCCGGATGCGGCGGCGCCGGGCGCAGCGGCTGGCGACGGCACAACCGCAGCGGCCACCGCCATCCGTCCGGATCTGGCCGAAGCCGTCGCCCGCCATGACGCCGGCCAAGACGAGGCCCGGCCGGGTGCCGTCGCGC
>JALZMG010000524.1 GCA_030858325.1 Actinomycetota bacterium
GACGTCGCCGAGGGGCGCAACCTCGGCGACACGACGACGCTCGCGGACGCCTCCGTCGTCGACGAGATCAAGCAGCGGGCCGCCGAGGCGCCGCCGGAGGACTGACCGTCGACACGTCCGACGACGCCCTCGCGCCGTCGGCGGTTGCGGCACCTGCGGCGGCGATGCACGCGCTCGACCGGGCCGCCGCACTGCTCGGCTACGACGTCGTTGCTGCCGCGCCGGGTCGTGCCGTGGTGCGCATGACGGTGCGCGCGGACATGGTCAACGGGCTCGGCGTGTGCCACGGCGGGTTGATCTTCACGCTCGCCGACTCGGCGATGGCGCACGCCAGCAACAGCCATGGGGAGGATGCGTTCGCCGTCGCCGCCTCGATCGACTTCCTCAGCCCCGGCATGATCGGCGCCGTGCTGACGGCCGAAGCGGTCGAGCACTTCCGCCGTGGCCGCACCGCGCTGTACGAGGTCATCGTCGCCAGCGATGCCGGCGATGTCGTCGCCCGCTTCCATGGCCGCACCCAGCACCGCCGCCGACCACCGGGTGCTGCCGGCGTAGGCTGACCCGGTGGCACGATCCTGGGGCACGGTCGCCGAGTTCGAGGAGTTCCTCGACACAGGAGGAATCGTCGAGCCGAACGACGACATGCCGGACGAGTACCGCGATCACGTCTTCCGGTTCATCGAACTGCACGCCAACTCCGAACTGATGGGCGGGCTGACCGAGCGCGACTGGATCCCCAAGGCGCCGGGACTGCGGCGCAAGATGGCCGTGCTGGCGAAGACGCAGGACGAGATCGGCCACGCCCACCTGCTGTACATGGTCGCCGCCGACCTCGGCGTGAAGTCGCGCGCGCAGATGCTCGAGGACCTGTTCGCCGGCCGCGGCCGGTTCCACAACGTCTTCCACTACCAGGCCGTGACGTGGGCGGACCAGGTCGCCATCGCCTACCTCGTCGATGCCGCCGCGCTGATCTCGCAGCAGGCGGTGTTCAAGAACTGCTCGTACGGACCGTACAAGCGGATCCTGCGGCGGATCATCGCCGAGGAGGGGTTCCACATGCGCCACGGCGAGGAGATGCTGCTCGTCTTCGCCGAGGGCACGGAGCGGCAGCGGGAGATGTTCCAAGCCGCGCTGGAGCGGTGGTGGTGGCCGACGCTGCACATGTTCGGGCCGCCGTCGAAGCCCGACGACGCCCTGCTGCGGTGGCACATCAAGTCCGAGCGCAACGAGGACCTGCGTGACAAGTGGGTGCAGAAGTACGCGTCGCTGCTGACCGGATACGAGTTCCGGCCGCCCGATCCCGACCTGCGCCGCGACGCGGAGACCGGTAAGTGGGTCACCGGCGAGATCGACTGGGCCCCGCTCAAGGCGACGTTCGCCAACCTCGGACCCGACAGCGCACGACGCGTCGGCGACGCGGCCGCCCACTGGGCCGAGACGGCGTGGGTCCGCGATGCGCTCGAGTCCCGCGCCGCCGAGGCCGCATGAAGAGCCGTTCTGTCCTTTCCGACCGGCCCGATCCGGCCGGTTCGGAGGGACAGCTCGCGGGGGTTCGTGGCGCAGCGCGCGAGAGACCCGGTCGTCGCCGAGGAACGAGGCGACAGGAGCACGGACAGCTCGCGGAAGTCGTTCGCGCGCTTGCCACCGTTGATGACCCGGAGTACCCGGGTGTGTCGATCGTCGCACTGGGATTGGTCGAGGACGTGCGCGTCGACGCAGGACGCGTCGAGGTCGACCTGATCCCGACGTTCTCCGGCTGTCCGGCCCTCGCGTTCATCGCCGCCGATGTGCGCCGCGTGCTCGGCGCGCTGGACGGGGTCGACGACGTCGCCGTGGCGTTCGTGGCCTCGCCCGCGTGGACGCCGGAGCGGATCAGCCCGTCGGCGCGCCGCCGCATCGCCGCCGATCTCGGTGTCGGTGTGCAACTCGGCACGAAGCCGACACCGTGCCCGCGCTGCGGGGCGCCGTCTGCGCTGCGCGAGCAGTCGCTGTTCGGCCCGCTGCGCTGCCGATCCGTCCACCGTTGCGCCGCCTGCGGCGAGGTCGTCGAGCTGATCCGCTGAGGGGTGCGGTGCGGATCTACGAAGTGTTCCTGAAGCGCGAGGGCAAGGAGGAGTTCCGCCACGCCGGCAGTCTCGAGGCCGCCGACGACGAGCTGGCGCTGCTGCTGGCGCGGGAGACCTATGTCCGTCGCGCCGAGGGTGATCAGATGTGGCTCGTCGACCGGGTGCACGTGATCGCCTCCGAACCGGGCTTCACGGCTGTCAACGCCGACAAGCCGCACCGCCACAACGACGGTGCGCTCGTCGCCGAGCGGCGCCGGGCCCAGCGCGATGCGGGATCGTGAGCACCACGATCGGTCCCGGGGCCGGCGAGCACCTCGTGGCGTTCGCCGACGACGAGCACCTGATGGGCCAGCAGCACACCGAGTGGATCGGCGTCGCGCCGTTCCTCGAGGAGGACCTGGCGTTCTCCTCGATCGCCCAGGACGAGCTGGGCCATGCGGCCGCGCTGTACGAGCTGCTCGGTGAACCCGACACTCTCGCCTTCGGCCGCCGCCAGGACCAGTACCGCAGCTGCCATCTCGTCGAGCTGCCGTGCCAGGACTGGGCCGACGCGCTGGCCCGGCA
>JALZMG010000011.1 GCA_030858325.1 Actinomycetota bacterium
ATGTCCGGAGCGCGTCCTTGCGCGGCATCTGGCTGGCGGGGAGGACGAGGTCGTCGTTGCTGGCCCCGGCGGGGACCATCGGGAAGACCTTCTCGCCGGAGTCGACGCGGAACTCGACGACGACCGGCCGATCGTTGATCGAGTTGGCCTTCTCGATCGCCGGCTCGACCTCCTCCGGCGACTCGACGCGGATGCCGACGCAACCCATCGCCTCCGCCCACATCACGTAATCCGGCGTGTCCGGCGACAGGTACACCTCGCTGTAGCGCTCGTCGTAGAACATCTCCTGCCACTGGCGGACCATGCCGAGGTAGCTGTTGTTCATCAGCCCGACCTTGATCGGGATCCGCTCGACCGACGCCGTCACCAGTTCCTGCGCCGTCATCTGGAAGCACCCGTCGCCGTCGATCGCCCAGACGGTGCGGTCGGGCCGGCCGACCTTGGCGCCGATGGCGGCGGGGATGGAGAAGCCCATCGTGCCGAGGCCCCCGGAGTTGACCCACGTATACGGCTCCGTGAAGCGCCAGTACTGCGACGACCACATCTGGTGCTGGCCGACGCCGGAGGCGAGGATCGTCCCTTCGGGTGCGGCGTCGCGCAGCTTCTCCAGGCAGAACTGCGGCTTCAGCGCGTGACCGGGCTCGCTGGCCTCGTAGGTCAGTGGGAACTGCTCGCGCCAGCCGGAGAGACGGCTCTTCCACGCCTGCGTGTCGGCGGGCGTCACACCGCCGGCGATCATGTCCCTGATCGCCTTGACCAGCTCGCCGGTCACGAGCTTGCAGTCGCCGACGATGGGCACGTCCGGCCGGCGCACCTTGCCCTGCTCGGCGGGGTCGATGTCGACGTGGATGACCTTCGCCTCCGGGGCGAAGCTGTCGACGCGCCCGGTGATGCGGTCGTCGAAGCGGGCGCCGAGCGCGATCAGGAGGTCGCTGCGCTGCATCGCCGTCACGGCGGTGGCATTGCCGTGCATGCCGGGCATGCCGAGCGCCAGCGGGTGGTCGTCGGGAAAGACCCCCCGGGCCATCAGCGTGGTGACGACGTGGATGCCCGTCAGCTCGGCCAGCTCGCGCAGTTCGTCGACGGCGCGCGCCTTGAGCATGCCGCCGCCGACGTAGAGCACGGGCCGCTCGGCCTGCAGGATCAGTTTGGCCGCCTCGCGGATCATCCGCGGGTGCCCCTTCGTGTGCGGCCGGTACCCGGGCAGCGAGGCCGCCACGTCTTCGTCGCTCGGCCAGTGCCACTCCATCGTGTTCTGCAGGACGTCTTTCGGCACGTCGACCAGGACCGGTCCAGGACGACCGGTCGAGGCCAGATGGAACGCCTGGCGGATGGCCAGCGGCACCTCCTCCGCGCTCATCACGAGCTCGTTGTGCTTCGTCGCCGAGCGGGTGATGCCGACCGTGTCGCACTCCTGGAACGCGTCGCTGCCGATGGCGCGCGTCGGCACCTGGCCGGTGATGGCGACCATTGGGATCGAGTCCATGTACGCGTCCATCAGCGGCGTGACGAGGTTCGTCGCCGCCGGGCCGGACGTCACCAGCGCGACGCCGGGCCGGCCGGTCACGTGCGCGTAGCCCTCGGCCATGTGTCCGGCGCCCTGCTCGTGGCGGACGAGGATGTGGCGGATCGTCGACTCCAGCAGCGGGTCGTAGGCGGGCAGGATGCAACCGCCGGGCAGGCCGAAAATGACCTCGACCGACTCCTGCTCCAGCGACTTGATGAGGGCTTGCGCCCCGGTGAGCTTCATGGGTTCCTCGGCGGAAGGGTTGTGGTGCAGAACGGGCCCGAAAAAGGAAACGACCTCCCGGCTGGGAGGTCGAAGAGCACACGCGGCGAGCGACGCCGGTGTGCTAACGGATGAGTACGAGGAGGTTCGACTCGTGGCGCATCACCCGTGAGTGTGCCAGAGCGGCGACCCCCTGGCAACCCGGGTTCGGACGACCGCCCAGCCTGGCCGCTGCGGCCTGCGGCCAAACGCGCCATGATGGGACAAGACGGGACGTGCGGAGGGAGGAGGGCCGTGGCCGGACGCGTCAATCACCTGCTCCGGGTGCTGCGGAATCCGGACCTGCGCCGCTTGGAGGTGGCGTTCGCGATGTTCGCCGTCGCCGAGAACGCGACGTGGATCGCCGTCACCGTCTTCGCCTTCACCCGCGGCGGCGTGAGCGAGGCCGGTGTGGTCACCGTCGTCCAGCTCGCTCCCGCGGTGATCGTCGCGCCGTTCGCCGCGTACGCCGGCGACCGCTACCGCAAGGACCTCGTCCTCGCCGTCGGCTACGTCATCCAGGCGGCGGCGATGCTGGCGACGGCGGCCGCGATGTGGGCCGACTCCGCCGCACCACTCGTGTACGGCGCGGCCGCGGCCACGGCCACGGCGGTCACGTTCACCCGTCCGGCGATGGGCGCGCTCCTCCCGGCGGCGACGGCCACACCGGCCGACCTGACCGCGGCCAACGTCCTGCTCGGCGTGCTGGAGCACGTCGGGGTGTTCCTCGGGCCGGCACTCGCCGGCCTCCTCCTGCAGGGAGGTGGGAGCCCCGAGCGCGTGTTCGCGGTGATGGGCACGGCGACGGCCGTGTCCGCGCTCGCCGTCTTCCGGCTGCGCCTCGCCGCCGACATCGTCGCGCCGGTCGACGTCCCGGACAGCGACGACGTCGTGCACGATGCGCTGGCAGGGTTCCGCACGCTGCGCGACGCCCCTGACGTCCGCCTCGTCGTGGCGATGATGGCGGTCACACTCGTCGTCAGCGGCGCCAACGACGTGATGTTCGTGGCCGTCGCCGACCACCTGTCGGACGGCACGTCCACGGCGCGCTCGGGCCTATTCGGTGCGGCTTTCGGCCTCGGTGCGCTGATCGCCGCGCTGGGCTCGGTCGCACTCGTCGGACGGACACGGCTCGTTGCCCCGTTCACGCTGGCCCTCACCGGGTCGATCGTCGCGCTCGCACTGCTCGGTGTGTCGGATCAGGTGGCGATCGTGCTCGCACTGTTCGTCGTCTGCGGGGCCGGCCGGAGCGTCAGCAAGATCGCCGGTGCCACGCTGATCCAACGCGTCGCGCCGACCGCGGTGTGGTCGCGCTTGTTCCGTATCGTCGAGGGAATGGGCATGGCCGCACTGGCGTTCGGAGCCACCGCCGTGGCGATCGCCGTCGGTCTGTTCGGCATCCGCACCGGCGCCGCAGTACTCGGTGCGGCCATCGGTGTCGCCGTGTGCAGCCGCTTCGGCCGGCTTCGTCGACTCGACGCGGCGACACCCGGACCGTCGGCCGCACTCGTCGCACTGGTGCGAGGGCAGGAGATGTTCTCGTTGCTCCCGGCCCCGGCGCTGGCGCAGCTGCTGGCGCGGCTGGAAGAGGTGATCGTCGAGCCCGGAGCCGACGTCATCCGCCAAGGCGAGGAGGGCGACCGCTACTACCTCATCGAGCATGGTGAGTTCGGCGTCTCCGTCGACGGTCGACCCGCCAGGACGCTCGGGCCGGGCGACGGCTTCGGGGAGATCGCCCTCGTGCGCGACGTGCCGCGCACGGCGACCGTCGTCGCCACGACGGGCGGCGTCCTGCACGCGCTGCGCCGCGACGACTTCCTCGGCGCACTGACGGGCCACGGCGGGCTCGGCGTCGCGACCGCCCGCAGCGGCAGTCTCCTGGCCGACGACGCCCATCGAGTGGCCGGCGACGACGGCTGAGCGACGCCAGACGGTTGCTCACCGCGCGGGCGCTAACGTGCCGCCGTGCGGGTCACGTTGCTCGGCGTTCGCGGCTCGATCCCGGTCAGTGACGCGGCCATGCTGGCCGTCGGTGGGCACACCTCTTGCGTCGCTGTCGCCCACGACGGGGAGCGCCCGACCCTCCTCCTCGACGCCGGCACCGGCCTGCTGCAATTCACCAGACACTTCGGCCCGGAGCCGTTCCGGGGCACGATCATGCTCGGTCACCTCCACTGGGACCACGTCATGGGGCTGCCCTTCTTCCGGCCCGCCGACCACCCCGACGCCGAGACGACTGTCCTCGTGCCGGAGCAGGGTGGTTCAGCCGTCGATCTCCTCGGCCGGATGATGTCGCCGCCGTCGTTCCCGATCACGCCGACGACGCTGCGCGGTCGATGGTCGTACGCCGGCTACGAGGAGGGCTGGATCGAACGCGACGGATTCCGCGTCCTGGCCAGGGAGATTCCCCACAAGGGCGGGCGGACGATGGGGCTGCGCGTGACCGACGGCTCGGGCACGATCGCCTACCTCTCCGATCACTCCCCCCACGACCTCGGCCCGGGCATCGACGGCACCGGCGAGCTGCACGACGCCGCGCTCGAGCTGGCCGCCGACGCCGACGTGTTGCTCCACGACGCCCAGTACACGGCGTCCGAGCTGCCGGCGCGCCGCCACTTCGGCCACGCCGCGGCCGAGTATGCCGTGCACCTCGGGGCCGCGGCGGGCGTCGGCCGCGTGCTGCTGTACCACCACGACCCCTCACGCACGGACGCCGATGTCGACGCGATCGCCGACGTGGTTCGTGGACTCGCAACGGTGCCCGTCGACGTCGCCCGCGAGGGCATGACGCTGCAACTGCCGGAGCGCCCTGGTGCCGGAGGTCACGACGTCGCCGACGTTGCGCCGAGGGCACGGATGGACTAGAACTACGGGCAAGCGGTACCGGGCGGAGCGACCAGAGGGAGGGCGTGATGCGGATGAGAACGACAAGATGGCGCGCAGTGACAGTGAGCGGCGTGCTCGTCGGGGCGGTGTTGGCCCTGCCGGCGGCGGCCCCACAGGCGCGGACGGAACAACCGGTGGTCGCGGCTGCCGGGGTCCTCCGGCTGCACGTGTTCGGCACCGGTGGTCAGGTGACGTGGGAGCGCGACGGGGCGGTCGTGGCAACACAGACGATCACGAGCAATCGCTGCAAGGTCGCCGTCTCCGGTGCCCAGTTGCTGGCGATCACGCCCTCCACGGGTGACGTCGGGCTCGTCAGCAACGGACTCGGAGTGCGCCAGCGCAACAACTGCGCCACGGCCGAGGGCCGCATCGCCGGCAGCGAGCGGCTCACCCTCGCCCTCGGCGCGGCGATCGCCGCCGACATCGGTGTCACGAAAGCGGAGCTGGACATCGAAGGCAAGTTCGGCGCCACCCTCGGCGTCGCCCTGGACGGCGTCACGCAAGCGGACATCACACTCCCCGGGTCGTCGGACAACGGCCCCGACGCCGGTTCCGGCGACAACGAACGCGTGGTGCTCGAGCCGGACGGATCGTTCCGCAGCCTCGAGCTGCGCGCCGTGCAGGGCGAGTTGAGCCTCGAGGGCGGCGGCGACTACTCGGCGACACCGGGCCCGGCCGACACGATCCTCCGCCTCGGCTCGACGTACGACCACGCCGTCGGCTGCGACGACCCAGAGCCCGTCGTCGCCTCCGGCGGCGGAGGCGACGCGGCGAGCGTGGCGGTCTTCACC
>JALZMG010000480.1 GCA_030858325.1 Actinomycetota bacterium
GCGAGACGCAGCGCCAGGTGCGCCGGCGAAGGAGCGACCTGCCGGCGCCGGCGGTTCCGCTCGCAGATGCGTTGCACGCTGACGGCGACGACTTGCTGGGAGCCTTCGAACCATTGCGCACGCGCAAACTCGATGCGGCCCGCATCCGCGTGCACGGCGATTTCCACCTCGGACAGGCGCTGTGGACGGGGCAGGACATCGTGTTCATCGACTTCGAGGGCGAACCGGGGCGATCGGCCGGCGAGCGGGCGATCAAGCGGTCGCCGTTGATGGACGTCGGCGGCATGCTCCGCTCGTTCGACTACGCCGGTCGAGTGGCGCTGGCCACCTCCGAGGAGCGGGGGCGGGCCGGCGAGGCGCAGCGGCCACGGCTCGAGCACTGGCGTGAGGACTGGACCGAGCGCGCGCAGTCGACGTTCTGGGAGCGCTACACCGCGGCGATGGCGGACTCGCCGCTGCTCCCCGCCGATCTCGACGACGCCCGATTGCTGCTGGACGCGCACATGTTGATCAAGGCCCTGTACGAGGTGCGCTACGAGATCGCCAACCGGCCGGCGTGGGTCGGCTGGCCGCTGGCGGCCATCGCCACGCTGCTCGCCGACCGATCGTGATGGAACCGGCCCCCGTCCCCACCATCCGAGGATTTCGTGCACCCGGGGTTTTGGCGACCCCCTTCCGGTCTGGAAAACCCAGGGGACGGGAAACCCTCGGATGATGGCGCGGCTCGGGGCGGAGGTGGTCGGGGACCGGGTGACCCGGTTCGCGGTGTGGGCGCCGGACGCGGAGCGGCTGACGGTCGAGCTTGACGGGCGCAGTATCCCGCTCGACCGGGACGGCGACGGCGACGGCGACGGCGACGGCGATGGCGATGGCGGGGTGTGGCTCGCCGTCGTCGACGGCGTCGGCCATGGCGACCGCTACCGGTTCTGTCTCGACGGTGGCGAGTTGCTCGCCGACCCGGCTTCGGGGTGGCAGCCGGACGGCGTGCACGGACCGTCGGCCGTCGTCGACGCCGGCCGCTACGCCTGGACGGACGGCGAGTGGACCGGCGTCGAACTGGCCGACGCAGTGATCTACGAGCTGCACGTCGGCGTGTTCACCCCTTCGGGCACGCTCGACGGGGTCATCGGCGAACTCGACCGACTCGCCGCGCTCGGCGTCACCGTCGTCGAGCTGATGCCGCTCGCGGCCACGCCTGGCCGTCGCAACTGGGGCTACGACGGCGTGTTCCCGTGGTCGGTGCACGAGGCCTACGGCGGCCCTGACGCGCTGGCCCGGCTCGTCGACGCCGCTCACGCCAGCGGCATCGCCGTGATGCTCGACGTCGTCTACAACCACCTCGGCCCGGAGGGCAACGTGCTCCCCCGCTTCGGACCGTACTTCACCGATGCCCACCGCACGCCCTGGGGTTCCGCGGTCAACGTGGCCGCCGCCGGCAGCGACACCGTCCGCCGCTACTTCGTCGAGAGCACGCGGCGCTGGGTCGAGGACTTCCACGTCGACGGGTTCCGCCTCGACGCCATCGACTTCATCGTCGACCCGACGGCACGGCCGTTCCTCGAACAGCTGGTTCCGGCGGCGAGGTCGGCAGGGCGGCGGGCGGGGCGGACCGTGCTCGTCGTCGCCGAGAGCGCCAGCAACGACCCGCGCATCGTGCGCTCGCCCGACGTCGGCGGCTTGGGCTTCGATGCGGTGTGGAACGACGACGTCCACCACGCGCTGCGTGTCGCCATCACGGGTCATCGTGGGGGGTACTACGTCGATTACGACGGCGTCGCCGACCTGGCGACCGCGCTCGCCCATCGGTGGGTCTTCAGCGGCCGTTACTCGCACTACCGCGACCGGCACCACGGCCGGCCGGCCGATGACGTGGCTCCGGGGCGCTTCGTCGTGTTCAGCGCCAACCACGACCACGTCGGCAACACGCCCGTCGGCGCACGACCGCCGTACGACCACGACCAGCGGCTTCTGACGGCCGCGGCTGTGTTGCTGTCACCGTTCACGCCGTTGCTGTTCATGGGCGACGAGTACGGCGATCCGGCACCATTCCCGTTCTTCGTCGATCACGGCGATCCCGACCTGCTGGAAGCGACGCGCGCGGGGCGGCGGGAGGAGTTCGCCGCCGCAGCATCGCTGGGCGAAGTTGCCGACCCCGGCGATCCGGCGACATTCGCGCAAGCCGTCCTCGACCCGTCGCTGGCCGAACGCGATCCGCACCGGTCGCTGCTCGCCGCCCACACCGAGTTGCTGCGACTACGGCGCCAATTGGACGTGCTGCGCGGGGCAGAGGCCGACAACGACGTGGCGGTCGTCGATGACGCCGTCGTCGTCGCCCGGCGCCTCGGCGGCCGGCGCAGCACGCTCGTGCTCAACTTCGGGCGCGCGGCCGTGATGGTCGCCGTCGGTGACGCCGTTGACGGAGCCTCGACGACCATCGCCTTCGACAGCGGCGACGCCCGGTGGCGCGGCGGCAGGCTGGCTGCGCCGTGCACGCTCGACGCCGGCCGTGCGACCGTCCCCGCC